>JAAYEN010000119.1 GCA_012728775.1 Tissierellia bacterium | reverse complement strand
TCGTGACGAAACTGCTCTTTTAGAAATAATAGAAGAATTTACGCCACTGATAAAAACCATTGTTTATAAACGACTTTCCTTTTTGCCTGAAGAAAGAGATGAAGTTATTAATGACATATTTTTAAAGATTTGGAACAATATTGATTCTTTCGATTCTAGTTTAGGAAGTTTGAATAAATGGATCGCCACTGTCGCCAATTATGAATCCATTGACAGACTGAGAAAAATTCTAAGAAGGGAAAAAGTTCTAACTTTGAATGAAGAAATCTTGTCAAAGGAAGCCACACCTGAAGAACTTTTTATTCAAGAAGAAATGTATAATCAGTTAGTTGGACTTTTGGAGAGTTTGAAAGAAGAAGATAGAAATATTTTTATAGATTTATTTTTTCAGGATGAAAGCTATGAAGAAGTTAGCAAAAAATATGGAATTACCATCGCCACTTTATATAATAGAGTCTCTAGAGGCAGAAAAGCTTTGAGAGATCTAAGGGAGGAGGAAAATTTATGAAAGATAAGGATGTTTACAAAATATTAAATAATGCAGATACGAAAATTCCTCAAAGTCTAGAAAGCGTTAGTAACGCAGAAATAGATAAATTAAAAGAAAATTTTTTAAAAAGTATAGAAAGACCTAAGAAAACCAATAGATTTTTCAAATATGCAATCGCCGCATTATTAGCTTTGGCTTTAATGGGATTTACTAAACCGGGGCAAATTATTTATGCCCAAATTGTTAATTTTTATGAAAAAATGACCAATCCAATTGCAGAATATTCCATAGAATCAGAAATTGTTGACGAATCTATTACCAGAATAAACTCTGAAATAAGCCACGATGGAGTCAAGTTTCAATTAGCAGATGCCATGTTAGATGAAAAATATCTTGTAGTGAATATGCTATTTGAAGTCACCGGAGAGGAATTAATAGAGGATTTTCCAGAAGGTTCCAATTTAGTAGCTGCAGGTTGGTATAAATTGTTAGTTAACGGGAAAAATATTAACTACAACTCTGGAACTATAAAAGGCACAATAGTAGACGATAAAACCCATCAACAATACTATGGATTTGATTTAAAAGAAAATCTTTCTGAAGAAGATGTCCTCACTTTAGTAGTAAAAAATGTTAGTGTATTTAATTTTGATGAAGGTATGTTAGTTTTGGAGGGAAAACCCTATGAAGAAGTAAAAACTGTGGAAATTCCTGGAGAATGGACAATTGATTTCAAAATATCTGACTCAAAAGAAAAGCTAAAGACTAAGTTTATAGAAATTGAAAAAGAAATTACAAAAGTGAATGACTATCCTGTGGTAATAAAAAACCTTAGACTAAACGCCTTTAGAGCAACTTTAAATTTAGACTACGAAAATGAATCAGGATATCTAGGACAGAAAATATATTTCAAAGCAACGGACGAAAAAGGAGTAGAATATAATTTTATAAACTCCACTTCTGCAAATAACAAAATAACATTTCATTACTACGGAGAAGAGGGCAAAGATTTGATGAAAGGAGAAAAATTAACTTTCCAAGGCTACCAAAGTTTAGATGTAGATGATAAAGGAGAAGAACTATTTACCCCATTTGGAGAGGAATTTGAAGTGATTTTGAAATAGTATTGATTGGTAAAAATTCAGGCTATGTGTCTGAATTTTTGTTTTTGCCTTTATATCTTTTTCTCGTTTAAAAATAAGCTAGTATAAGATAGAATATAATTAGTTAAATGATTGGATATATCTATAGGAGTGATTAAATGTTTAATAGAGAAATATTTCAAAAAGCTTTAGAAGAATACAAAAAGGAATTTGATGGTTATGGCTGGAAAAAAGAAAGATATAAATGGGTGGCTATACAACATTTTCAAGATAATTGGGATATCAATGCAAAAGACTTTCATAAAATGCTTGAAGTTTCTCTTTCAAAAACAGAAAATTTGTTAACATCACTTAATCATTTTCCAAAAGCAATGATATTGGGTTATGCTAAAGAAGAGCCTGATGCTGTTAGAGAAATGTTTCGAAATTTATTTGATGAAGAAGTTAATATAGTAGATCGTATTAACGAATTTAAAAATGAAGCGAAAGAAGTAAATGCAAGAGTAGCAGGAGAAGGAAAATCACATTATCAAACTGAAAACTCCATAAGCACCTATCTATGGCTTAAATATCCAGATAAGTATTACATTTACAAATTTAGCGAAAAAGTCATAGTTTCAAAAAAGCTAGAAAGTAATTATAAATTTAAAAAAGGTGCCTATAAACAAAATCTAAAAAATGCAATGGAGTTTTACAATGAAATAAATGAGGAAATAAAAAAAGATGATGAACTAATTGAAATTTTAAAAACAAACCTGGATTCTGAATGTTACAAAGATCCAGAATTTCGAACTTTGACTCTGGATTTCGGATTTTATGTATCTAGGTATTTTGATGAAGATAATAAAAACGAATGGTATCCATCAGATTACTCTCCCAAGTTGTCTAAAGAAGATTGGTTAGAAGTTTTAAAAGATGAATCCGTTTTTACAATACCTAGTTTAGAGATTATGAAGCGAATTAAAGAATTAGATGGTGAAACCACGTGTGAAAAACTATCTAAAAAATATGGCAAGGATCCAAATTTTTATTATTCTGAATCTTTATCTTTAGGAAAAAGGATTCATAATAAGACAAATTGTCCTATACCAAAAGATAAAAACGAAGAAAATAAATGGTGGCCAATTTTATACCTAGGGAAAAATATTGATAAAGAAATAAGTGGCTCTTTTCTTTGGAAATTAAGAGATGAATTAAATGAAGCTTTGAATGAAATGGATTTGATTAATATAAATCTATATGCAAAAACTAGTCCAGAAGATAAGATAAACAATCTAGAAATATACACGAAAGAAGACTTTCTAAAGGATGTATATATGGAAGAAGCAAACTACGATGCATTGATAGGACTATTGAAAAATAAGATGAATATCATCTTACAAGGTCCACCTGGAGTAGGGAAAACTTATGCTGTAAAGAGATTAGCTTATTCCATTATAGGAGAAAAAGACGATTCTAGAATTGAATTTATCCAGTTTCACCAAAATTACTCTTATGAAGATTTTATAATGGGTTATAAGCCTGATGGTGAAAGTTTTAAGCTAAGGAATGGAATATTTTATGACTTTTGTAAAAAAGCAAAGGATGATCCAAAAAGAGATTATTTCTTTATTATAGATGAAATAAATATAGGAAATCTGAGCAAAATTTTTGGTGAGCTAATGTTATTAATAGAAAAAGGTTACCGAGATACTAATGTGACCTTAGCATATTCTGGCCAATCTTTTACGGTACCTTCTAATTTATATATAATTGCTATGATGAATACTGCTGATAGAAGTTTAGCTATGATTGATTATGCTTTAAGGAGAAGATTTAGCTTTTTTGACATGGAGCCCAGCTTTGATTCTGAAGGATTTAAGTTGTATCAAAAAAAATTAGATGATGATGTTTTTAATAACTTAATAGATGAAATTAACATGTTAAATAGAGAAATTAGAGAAGATAATTCATTAGGAGAAGGATTCCAAATTGGACATAGTTATTTTTGTGAACAAGAAAAAATCAGTGAGGAATGGGTAAACTCAATTATTAACTTTGATATTGTGCCTACTTTAAACGAATATTGGTTTGATGAGAAAGAAAAAGTAGAAAAATGGAAAAATAATTTAATGGATGTTATAAATGGCTGAAAGTACAATCCTAATTAAAAATATATATTATATGCTTACTTATGCATTTAAAGTCCTTAAACAAACAAATTATGAGGAAATAGCCACAGAAGAATTTAATAATATTGAAGACTTATTTGCTGAAATTTTATTTAAAGGTATTTCCCAGCAACTTAAACAAGGACTATACAGAGAATATATAGATAAAAATGAAAATATTACAACTCTAAGGGGAAAATTAGACATCAATAAAACCATAGGAAATAAAATTAAAAGGAATCATAAATTAGGATGTGAGTTAGATGAGCTTTCTGTAAATAATATTTTTAATCAAATTATTAAAACAACATCAATGCTCTTGCTTTCCTCAAAAGCTGTGGACAGTGAACGTAAAAAAGGATTAAAAAAAGTAATTATGTTTTTTAATGCAATTGACACTATTGAACCCAAGGATATCCAATGGAGTAAATTGAAATACCATCGTAATAATAAAAGTTATGAGATGCTTTTAAATATTTGTTTTTTTGTTTTAGATGGATATATTCAAACTGAGAAAAAAGGTAAATATAAAATGAAGGGGTTTACAGATGAGCATCTCCATGGATTATTTGAACGCTTCGTTTTGGAATATTTTAAGCAAGAACATCCCTATCTAAATACAAGATCTTCAAAAATTAAGTGGAATCTTTTGGGTGAAGAGGAAAAAAATAATAAATTTTTACCTAATATGAATACAGATATTATGATAAAAAACAAAGATAAAACCCTTATAATAGACACAAAATACTACAATAAAACTATGCAAAAATACTTAGGAAAAGTCTCTTTGCACTCCAGCCATCTTTATCAAATTTTTTCATATGTGAAAAATTATGACGTTAATAACAGTGGAAATGTTTCCGGATTACTTTTATACGCTAAAACAGACGAAGAAATAACTCCTGATTTCCAATACAATATGGGTGGTAACATAATAGCTAGCATGACTTTAGATTTAAATAGAGATTTTAAACTAATCGCCAAAGATCTAGATAATATAATAGAAAAATATTTTAAAATACCTGATTTGATTGAAAATGTATAAACTTACACTTAAAAAAAGGAGATTTAATGAAAAATAAATTAATCTATGTGCTTACAATTATTTTATTAATAATTTTTATAAAGGTATCCTTTGATGGATATGGATTTTATAATATCCCAGAAGAAAATTTAATGGAACATTCGGAGAATACTTTTTCAGAGGAAGAACTTCCAGTGGAATTTGTAAAAACTGTTACTGCCAATAATACTAAGCTGTTAATTTATAAAAATGCAGAAAATGTTTTTGTTTTTAATTATGTAAAAAGCTTTTTCACTGATAATTATATAATAAAAAATATACATAGAGATGATGAAGGAGAAGGTGAAATACGATTTATGTCGGAAGCTCCTTTAAAATATAATAATGTGCGTATTAATTCTGAAAATTTTGAAGCTACGATTGAGGAAGTGCCTAATAATCAAGCTAGAACAAGTATCCTCGGGCTTATCTTTATTATTGGTGTATCAGTAATTAGCAGAAGATATAAGAAAAAACGAGAAATAAATTCTAGTGATAAGGAATTTGATGAGAATTAGATACGTCTTTTAGAAGGTGAGAACGTAATGGACAAAAAAATTGATAAAATTCTAGGTGGAATATTCGCCTTGGCTACAATCCTTTTAATATATTTCTTTTTAACGAATAATGCTTTTTTCAACTGGGCTTTTGAAAGACATCACAATGTATTGAGTTGGTACATTAGACCTTTGTTCATTATCCCTATTATTTATTTTGCATATAAAAAAAGTTGGGCTGGAATTTTTATATCTATATTTGCACTATTTTCTAGTATGTTTTGGTTTCCAGTTCCTAAAGAAATTAATCCCCAAGTGATGGAATTTCTAGAATATGAAATGGAATACATAAAGGGTGATTGGAATATTCAAAAGATATTATTTACATTATTAGTTCCAATTTTCTTTGTACTACTAATATTATCTGCTTGGAGAAAAAACTTAAAGATTCTATTGGGAACTGTAATTGGGGCTGCAATATTAAAAATCTTATGGAGT
>JAAYEN010000118.1 GCA_012728775.1 Tissierellia bacterium | reverse complement strand
TTTAAGCCTTGTAAACTCCTAAAAGCATAATTACCCACAGTTCTCGCTCTATCTGGAAAATGTATCTCTTTTTCGTCTAATTGCTCATATTTTTCTCTTCCCAAAGTGCTAAATCCAAGAACTCTATTGTAATCATTTGGATCCCATATAAAATCCTCCTCATTAAATGGACCTTCTACAGTTTCATTTAAAGGATTAATTATATAATTTTCTCTATTGGGGTGAGTATTGTCAGAATTCGCCCAAATTACTACTAGATTGTCATATTCAGGCAAACCTGGATTCCCTATAAAGGCTCCTGGTTCAATATTATTAATTATTGGCAAAGTAATTTCTGTTATATTATTTCCATAAAATGCACTTACACCAATTTCACTTAAATTTGATAGCGCGTCTTCAGGAACATTAGAGATATTTTGATTATAGAATGTATAATCACCTAAATACTCTAAATTTTGTAAACCTCCTGGGAAGATTGTAGTAATTTGATTGCCTACAAAAGCTCCGTTAGAAGATCCTGCTCCATCTTCAATTCTAATTAAAGTAGGCAAATCTATATTAGTTATTAGATTACTTCTAAATGCTCCGCTTCCTATTATTTCAATTACAGGAAAACTTTCCTTTGTCATCTCTGTAAACTTATTACTTGCAAAAGTATTAGGACCAATTTTAACAAGGGATGGAAAATATCCTTCTGAAATTGGATTACTAATAAATGCAGCAGAACCAGTTTCTTTAAGTGAAGGCATATTAAGCGAAACTATTTTACTGCCTGAAAAAGCTGATGAACCAACATATTCTACCAAGGGTAAGTCGTCTGCATTAATACTAGTAATTGGATTACTTGTAAAAGTAACAGAATCTATATATTTTAATTTTGGAAAATTAATGGATGTAAGTCTATTTTGATAAAAAGAATAAGCTCCGGCATGTTCCAAATTAATTAAATTAACTTCCGTTATTGCATTCCCTTCAAAGCCACCTTTAATTCGATCTGCTAAATATGGTCCATAGGAACCTTCTATAACTTTTATATTATCATTAAAATCACTTACAGAAACTAAACCTCTTTTCCTAAAGGAAGTAGTAGTTGGGTCGTGATTAACTCCTACGGTGTCAATTATAGTAACTCCATCAGCAGGATTAATATGTGGAAGTATCAAATTCTTTTCCGTAGTTACTTTAGCTAATCCTGAGTCACTAAATCCTAAAACTTTGTTTCCGTCGTAAATAAAATCTCCAAGAACCCAGCCATTTCCTAGAGGGAAATCGTACCAGTCTGTACCCACAAAAATATCTACTGTACGTGTACCAGTATTTCCTAATTCATCAGTTACAGTATAGGTAACCTTGTGATTGCCAGGTATTGATGTATCTATACTTGTAGGCTCTACGGTAATATTACTTGAAATATCATTTCCATTTAAATCTGTAGCTTTAACAAAAGACAATAAAACACTTTCTGAACCATCTCCATCTGGTTCTATTCTTGGAGTATTTATTAACTCTATTCTAGGTATAGTGCTTGTATTTCTATAATAAACTTCAAGCACATAATCAACTGAATCTGGAACAAAAACAATTGGCGTACTTACTGGTACATACCCAGAAATTGTTGGGGGAGTATAAGTATTTTCTTCGCCTAAAACAATAATGCCGTTTATATCAGTAAATTCATTTCCAAAAACTTGGTCATTTAAAAGTTGTTCACCACTTACTTCGTCTAAAAATCTAACCGTTATTGTTACTGGATTTACAACATGACCAAAACCATTTTCAGTTTTTTCTGTAACAATTATTGGACTATTCGTCTCTACTAAAACGTACCTATCATTATATGCAAAAACGCTAGTTCCAAAACTTTCTATACTTTCAGAGATACTTACCTTCTCTAGTTGATTATTTATAAATACTGTGTCCCCAATATTTTTTATACTTCCAAAAATGACATCCTTTAATTGATTATTGGCAAATGCACTGGTTTCAATAGTCTCCACATTTTTTGTATCTAGAGATGGCAATAAATTATCTCTAAAACTGTTAATTCCAATAGTCTCCAAAGAATCTGGAAGTGTTAATTCGGAAATATTATTTGCAGCAAATGCATACTGTTCAATTACTTTTACATTATTTCCTAAAGTAAGATTTTCAATACCTTTTTGAAAAAATGCTCTATCTCCAATGCTAATTACTGGTTGCGAATTAATGGTATCGGGTATTACTAAATTTACTGTCTCCATTCCAGAAACAAAACCTGTAATTTTAACTCCTCCATCTATCAGCTCATATGTAAAAATCCCTGATTCCATTTGAAGTAAATTCATCTGAAAGTTTCTAGCCATAATATCTGGAATTTCAATTTTATTTTTCAAAAAAACATCTTCAGTTTGAAATTCATTAGACGGTTTTGAGTTTTTTATTCTGTTATCAGAAAGAACAGACTCTGGAACAGTCTGTTGAGGTTTTAATTTTGAATCTGAATTCTCTTTCACATTATTTTCAAGATTTATAATATCTTCTTTTTTTTCTATAGGTTGAGCCAGTTCTTTTTTTATCTCTTTTTCTTCATTAACAGGAGAAACTTCAAGAAAATTTTCACTTGTAACAATTTCTTGAGATTTAGACTCATTAGGAATGAATTGTAAATATGTATCTGATTCTTCTAAAATCCCATATTCCTCTCCCGTTGTTATTATTGTTTTTTCTGATTCTTCTATCGTTGTAATAGGTACTTCCAATTCTCCTGTAGTTATTGGAGTTAAGGTTTCCCCATTATTTTCTAACGCATAAGAAATATTAATCATTGGCCCAAACAACATAATTAAAGCCAATAATAAAGACAATATTTTCTTTGATAATTTCCTTTTCATAATGCCACCTCTTTAGATAATTATTAAGTAATTATTAAGTGATATTTTATATATATAAAATACTTTTTTAATATTTAATTCAATCCCCGTTAATAATTGTAACGAAATTGTAATATTAAGCACGTTTCAGACAATTAAATTTATAGATTTTGTCCATATATTTGCTTTAATATGTTAAAATAATCTTACAAAGGAGTCGATTCTTATGAAATTAAAAGATAAAAAAATACTTTTAGGAGTGACTGGTGGAATATCCATATACAAATCTCCTGGAATTTGTTCTATATTAAGAAAACAAGGGGCAAAGGTTAAGGTTGTAATGACTAAATCAGCCACCGAATTTGTTAAACCTATTACCTTCCAAACTATGACAGATAACTATGTTCACACAGAAATGTTTTCAGACTATCCAATTTCTGCTGAAGTAGAACATATTGAACTGGCTAAGTGGGCAGATATTATTGTAATTGCTCCTGCTACTGCCAATACCATTGCAAAATTTGCAAATGGAATAGGGGACAACCTTTTGACTAACATTTTTCTAGCTCATCGTTGTCCTGTTATAATAGTACCTGCTATGAATACCTTCATGTTAAACAGCCCAGCTAATAGAGAAAATATGCAAAAGTTAAGGGATAGAGGTATAACCATATTGGGAACTCATACTGACTTACTTGCATGCCTTGACGTTGGGGATGGAAAAATGCTAGAACCTGAAGAAATAGTAGAAGAAATAGATTTTGCTCTTCGAGAAAAAGATTTAGCTGGAAAAAAGTTTACTATAACTGCAGGACCTACTCAAGAAGCTATAGACCCTGTAAGATATTTAACTAATCACTCCAGTGGAAAAATGGGGTATGCGTTGGCAGAAGAAGCCTCAAAAAGAGGAGCAGTAGTAACTTTAATTAGTGGACCTACAAATTTAAAACCCCCTAAAGTAGAAAAATTTATTCCAATTAATTCAACTTTGGAAATGTTTGATGCAGTAAAAAAAGAATTTAAGAATACTGACGTTTTAATAAAGTCAGCAGCTCCTGCAGATTTTAGACCTGAAAATTATATAAATGAAAAAATAAAAAAGGAAAGCTCTAAAGATAAAATGAGCATCCCCCTCGTACAAAATCCTGATATTGCAAAGACTATGGGAGAACTGAAAGATAAGCAAATTATAGTTGGTTTTGCTGCAGAATCACAAAATGAAATTGAAAATGGAATAAAGAAATTAAAAGCAAAAAATTTCGATATGATTGTCATTAATAATATTAAAAGAAAAGACGCTGGTTTTAAATCAGACACAAATGCTGTTACAATAATCGATAAAAACGAAAATTCTGAAGAGCTAGATCTTATGTCAAAATTAGATTTGGCTGGCAAAATTCTAGATAGAGTTGAAAAATTGTTCTAAATTTTAAATATTAAACCCTCAACTTAATTGTTGAGGGTTTAATATTGATAAAGATCTTTATATCAATTCTTTATCTTTGTGTTTTTTTCATTTTTCTTTCTAAAAATACAATTGCCATTAAGCTTATTCCTAATATAAATCCATATATTCCAATTCCACAATCAAATGTCCTAGGAGCTTCTCCTGGTCTCAATGGTGCACGTGGAACCTCTGGAGCTTTTGGTGCTTCCTTTGGAATTGCTGGTGTTAATGGTATAAGTGGAATTTCTGGAGTTTCTATTATTTCCTCTGGAACTTCAGGAGTATCCGGATATATAACCGGTGGCTCTTCTGGTTCATACGGTTCTTCTGGTTCTTCTGGAGGATTTTCCTTTATATTAATAAAGTTCACAAATGTTTCTTGTGCTCCTATTTCCCCTATTGAATTTTCTGCAACAACCCTGTAGCCTTCTGTAGTTAATTCTTCAATTACATATTTTGTTGTATAAGGGATTTGTTTAATTCTTATACTTTCACCATTTCGTAAATTAAAAATCTCACCACTGGCTATCTTTCCCTCTTCTATTATTTCAGACAATTTTGTAATTAGATAATCATATGCTTCTTCTAATGTCACATCATTTTTATCCGTTAGTGTCAATCTGAATTCAAATACTTCTTCATCAGTTCCACCTATTACAGTTTTTGTAACTATTAGATCGCCATATTTTGTTTTATCTTCAGGTGGATATTTATTAGTAACAACTAATTTATATTCACTAGTGTATTTTAAACTATCTTCTACAAATTTTAATAGAGTTTCTTCTTCAACAAAATTTTGAAGTCTTGGTATATACAACATATATGTTCCATCTTTTTGCTTTTTAAGCATTAACTCGTAAACACCAGATACATCTGCACTTAATTCAGTATTCCATCTCTCACCATAATTGGCAGGGAACGGAATTTTATTTTCATCATCATAATAATAATGTGATGAGACTATTTTTGGATTTTTTGTATCTAGACCAATAGTAAAACCTGCATTATATGGTCTAAAAGCCCAATGGTCATTAGGATAATATATATGAGAGTAATATTTATCTTTTCCATTTACAAGCAATTCAAATGGAATTGATTCTTCTGTATCGATTACAGTTAATACAAATGGAATTGATTTTACATTATTATCTCCTCCATATAAGTAATCGAAATGAGTATATTCATAAAAATCAATGATACTATACTCTCTTAAAATTTCGAAATATACTTTAGTATATTCTACTATATTGGAAGTAGGAATAAATTTATCGCTATCTTCTTTAACGCTATAATTTAGTCCACCTATTGAAATTGGAGCTAGATTTTTAAATACGCCCTTCCAATTATTAGACTCATCTAAATCTAAAAATATTTTTTCATTATTTGCATCAAGTAAATGTTTACCATCTTTTAACAAATATACTCTGATAGACTCAGGAATATCTTCAGTTTTTATACTAGGATCCCAAATCTTTTCTACTGGTAATTCAAAAGGTTTGTAATTAGTAATAGTAAATGAAAATTCTTCAGGAATTTCTTTCTTGATATTTTCACCAAATTCAGCAGTAAAACCACCA
>JAAYEN010000293.1 GCA_012728775.1 Tissierellia bacterium | reverse complement strand
ATATTTTTTTCTTATTCATCAAACTCTCCTTTTCGAAGTCTAAAGTATTATATCATATTTTTTTCAAATATTACAATTTTAACTAAATTATCAACTAATATTCTCTAATAATTCTTTTATCTCTAATAGAGGATATTTTTTCGGTGTAAAGTTAAATTCTTTTACACCACTAAAATTAAATTGAATTTGTTTTCCATAATTATTTATCACTTCATTTAGATTTCCGATTTCTATTTCTTTGTCTTCAAAGAATTTAAATTTTACCAAATCCTTATTACCGCTTATGGATTCTATCCCAATTTCATTTGCCATAAATTTTACTTGGGATACATCTAAGAGATTATTCACAGATTCTGGAATATCCCCATATCTATCTATTGCTTCTTCTAAAAGCTCTGAGTAATCTTCATCACTTTGAATTAAGGAAATTTTTTTATAAAATTCTAATCTTTGATTTTCATCTTCTATATATGTCCCTGGAATATATGCTTCCACATTTAAGTCGATGGTGGTTTCATTTACATTTTTTATTTCTTCACCTTTTAATTTTTTCATAGCTGTTTCTAGATAAGATAGATACATATCATAACCTATGGAATTAATATGACCGTGTTGTTGAGATCCTAATACATCTCCTGCTCCTCTTATTTCCAAATCTCTAAGGGCTATTTTATATCCAGATCCAAATTCTGTAAATTCTTTTATTGCCATCAATCTTTTTTCAGATATTTCACTTAGCTGTTTATCTTTTTTATAAGTAAAGTAAGCATAAGCAATTCTATTAGATCTGCCTACTCTCCCTCTCAGCTGATATAACTGAGACAATCCAAAACGATCAGCATCGTAAATTATAATAGTATTTACATTAGGTATATCCAGACCTGTCTCAATTATAGTGGTACAAAGAAGAACATCACTTTCTTTTTCTAAAAAAGATATAAATGTGTCTTCTAACACTCTCTCGCTCATTTGTCCGTGAGCTATAGAAATTCTAGCTTCTGGAACTAGTTCTTGAAGTTTCCCAGCCATGGATTCAATATCACTTACTTTATTGTAGAGGAAGTAAACTTGCCCTTGCCTATCTATTTCTCGTGATATAGCTTCTCTTATCATTCCAGTGTTAAATTCTGCAACATATGTCTGAACAGGAAATCTCTCTTCTGGCGGTTCTTCTATCACTGACATATTTCTGATACCCACCATAGACATCTGTAAAGTTCTTGGAATAGGTGTAGCCGTAAGTGTCAAAGTATCCACATTTTCTTTGAGCATCTTTAGAGTTTCTTTATGACGAACTCCGAATCGTTGTTCTTCATCTATAATCAAAAGTCCTAAATCCTTAAACTTAACATCTTTTGAAAGGATCCTATGAGTACCTATTACAATATCTATTTGACCTTTTCCCAATTCTTTTATGCTTTCTTTTATTTCATTTCTTGTTCTGAATCTACTCAAAAGAGCTACATTTACTGGGAAATTCCTAAACCTTTCCACCATTGTGTTGTAATGTTGTTGAGCCAGTATAGTTGTAGGTACTAAAAAAGCCACTTGCTTTCCATCCATAACAGCTTTAAAAGCAGCCCTTAATGCCACTTCGGTTTTACCGTATCCAACATCAGCACATAATAGTCTATCCATAGGAGTCTGTGCTTCCATATCTTCTTTTATTTCCATAGTTGAACTAAGCTGTCCATCAGTTTCTTGATAGGGAAAAGCGTCTTCGAATTGACGTTGCCATAATGAGTCCTCAGAAAATTTATAGCCCATCTTAGCTTCCCTAGCAGCATACAACTCTATTAATTCGTCTGCCATATCGTCAATAGAGCGTTTCGCTTTGTATTTAACTTTATTCCATTCCACACTGTCTAATTTATGAACTTTAGGTGTAGATTCACCAGCTCCAACGTATTTATGAAGTAAACCTAATTGATCAGTTGGAATATATAACCTGTCTGCTCCTCTATATTGAATTAAAATAAAATCTCTTATATTGCCTTGTATTTCTAATTGTTCAGTCCCTTGGTAAATTCCAACGCCATGATTTTCATGAACTACATAATTTCCTACTTCTATATCAGAAAAGTCTGTAATTCCAGGAGTTTTCTTTTTTCTTTTAGATTTTTCTTTTCTTACATTTCCATATATTTCTCTATGACTAATTACAGTAAATTTAATATCAGAATATTCAAATCCATTTCGAACAGAACTATCTAATATAAATACTTGGCCTGATTTAATTTCTTGATCCAAATTATTTACTATAGTAGCAGATATATCCATTTCTGAAAGGGCATTTTTTAACCTTTCAACCCTTTCTTTTCCGTCAACTAGAATAACTGTTTTGTATCCTCTATATTGATATCTTTGTATTTCTTCTTTGAATATATCCATTCTTCCATTATACGAAGTAGAGGGTTTCATTCTAAAATTTATAATCGAATTAGGTTTTAAATACTTATTTTCTCTTAAAATATTGCTGAAGGTGACCTTAATATTTTTACTTATCTTTTCTATTATATTTTCATATTCAAAAAAGCTATTTTCATGAGAAAATAGAACTTCTCCTGTCATTAGTAAATCAGAAAATCTATGTTTAAAGTTCTTTTCTTGTTCAATGTTTTTATCTTCAATCCTCCTAGGTTCGTCAATAAATATTAATGTCTCATCATCTCCATAATCAATTATAGAATTCAAATCTTTAGGATCTATATAAGGTATTAGAAGATCAAGATTTCTTATATGGAGATTTCCTTCTAAACGACCAATTATTTCACCAAATTTTTCATTAAGTCTTCTTAATATTCCTTCATCTTTAATTTTTGTAGAATTTAAATCTTCTACTAAGCTATTGATTAGTAGACTTTCTTTCTCTTTTAAAAGTATATTCTCCATAGCAGGAGAAATTTGTATAAATTCGCAATTCTCAATAGATCTTTGACTTTTAGGGTCAAAAATCCTTATGGAATCTATCTCATCGTCAAATAATTCTATTCTGTAAGGATAATCGTGTATTGGAGAAAAAATATCAATTATTCCACCTCTAATAGAAAATTGACCTTTTCCTTCTACGCTATATACATTCTCATATCCAGATTGTATCAAAATTTCAGAAAATTCTTCAATATCAATTTTATCTGATAAGTCTATATAATAACTATTCTTGTCAAATATTTCTTTGCTCATTACCTTATTTAAGCAGGCTTCTATGGTTGTTACAATAATAGCGTCTTTGTATAGTAAATTCCACATAGCCTCTACTTGCTTATTTTGTGAGTCTAAAGATCTGGCTATACTATTATAGAAAAAATCTTCTTTCTTAGGAAAGAAAAATACATCTTTGACATTTAAATTTTTTAAATCTTCATATATCTTTTTTCCTCTATTTTCGTCATAGGTAATGATTATTTTTTTTCTAGGTATGTTAAAATTAACGGAGTATATAAAGTGCCCTAATCCTTCTTCAATAATTCCATTTACAGAGATTACAGATTTTTTCTTTTTTATATCGTCTATTAAATTCTCATATGACCCCATTGTCATTAATGTATCAGCTAAAAAATTCTTCAAATTACCTCCGTTTATCTAAACTATTCAAAAGAGAACAATTTAAATTGTCCTCTTAATCTTTTTTTCTAATATTATATCTATTCATAGCAAAATTTATACCTTGAGATGCGTATGTTAAAGCAGCTTCTCCCGCAGTTTTTGTGGCAATTTCAATGTCTTCAATTTCTTCTTTTGAAAATGCAGATAATACAAAGTTTGCTAAATCTTGAGCCTCGTGCTTTTGTCCTACTCCTATGCGTATTCTAGGAAATTGGTCGGATTGAATTTGAGAAATAATGGACTTCATTCCATTATGGCTACCTCCACTTCCTTTCATTCGAATTCTAACATCTCCAAATTGAATATCGACATCATCATATATTACAATTATATCTTCAGGCTCAAGTTTATAAAAGTTCATCAATTCTCTTACAGCTTCTCCACTTTTGTTCATGTATGTTTGGGGCTTTACAATAATTAACTTTTCCCCTTTATAATTAAAATCTTTATAAACTGATTTGAATTTTATTTTATTTATTTCGATATTTAACATATTGGCTATTTGATCAATAGTCATGAAGCCTACATTATGTCTTGTTCTTTGGTAATCCTTCCCCGGATTTCCCAGCCCAATAATTGCCTTCATTAGTTACCCGAAAATCACACTTATAGATTCGTTATTATGAATCCTATCAATTGCTTGAGCTATAAGATCTCCTACGCTAACTACTTTTATTTTATTTTTTATATTATCTTCTGGTTGATGAATTGTATCTGTAATAACAAATTCTTCGATTACAGAGTTTTCAATTCTTTGTGCCGCATTATCACTTAATACACCATGGGTTGCAGCTCCATATACTTTTTTTGCTCCACGTTTTGCTAAAACCTCAGCTGCTTTACAAATTGTGCCACCGGTATCAATAATGTCGTCAACTAATATAACGTTTTTACCTTCTATATCTCCAATTACATTCATTACTTCATTTTCATTAGGTCTTGGTCTAATTTTTTCTATAATTGCTATTGGTAGTTTTAAGTAATTTGCAAATTTTCTAGTTCTGGTTACTCCTCCTAAGTCTGGAGAAACAACTACAAAATCAGGATCTTCTTTTACATAATTTTCAAAATATTTTGCAAGCTTTTCTAAAGCAGACAAATGGTCCACAGGAATATTAAAATATCCTTGTATCTGTCCTGCATGAAGATCCATAGTTACTACTCTATCTGCGCCTGCTACTGTTAGTAAATCAGCTACTAATTTGGCTGTAATAGGCTCTCTAGCTTTAGTTTTTCTATCTTGTCTAGCGTATCCATAATAAGGTACTACTGCATTTATTCTACCTGCTGATGCTCTTTTTAATGCATCTATAAGAATCAATAGCTCCATTAAATTGTCATTTACTGGTGAACTTGTTGGTTGTATTACAAATACATCGGCTCCCCTAGCAGAATTTCCAATATTAAGATTAATTTCACCATCTTTAAAATGTTTTACTTCTGTATCATCTAAAGTAACACCTAAGTGTTCACAAATACTTTCTGCCAATGGAATATTTGAATTCCCTGAAATTATACTCAGCTGCCCATACCCAATGTTTTTCATTAACGTCCTCCTGACTACCTAACCCTATTTTTTCTTCTAACCCAACCAGCTATTGATTTTTGTTCACATCTTTCAATAGCCAAATCTTCTTCATCTACGTCTTTTGTAATAGTCGAACCTGCAGCAACATAAGCATTTTTACCAATATTGACAGGAGCAACTAAATTCGCATTTGAACCTACAAAAGCATAATCTTTAATCGTAGTTTTGTGTTTATCTTTTCCGTCATAATTAACAGTGATAACACCACAACCAATATTAACCTCTTCGCCTATTTCGCTATCTCCTAAATATGCAAGATGACCAGCTTTTGAGTATTTACCAAAAGTAGTATTTTTTAATTCTACAAAATTTCCAATATGAGCGAAATCTCCTACATTAGAATTAGGACGTATATGAGAAAAAGGCCCCATTACTACATCATTTCCCACAATTGATTCCTCTATATAAGAACTTTTTATACATGTATTATTTCCTATTTTAGAATCTACTATGCATGTATCCCCTTCTATAGTACAATTTTCACCAATTTTTGTCCTACCAGTTAGTCTAACATTTGGAAAAATTATAGTGTCTTTGCCTATCTCTACATCAAGTCCAATTATAGTACTATCTGGATTTATAATTGAGACGCCTTCTTCTAAGTGTTTATTGTTTATTCTTTTTTGTAAAATTTTTTCACATTGAGCTAATTGAACTCTAGAATTCACACCTAAAATTTCTAGCTCATCCTTAATTAGAAATCCACCAACGTTTTCTTTTTGAGAATTTAAAATTTTTACCACATCTGTTAAATACAATTCTCCTTGAGAGTTATCTGTATCTAGTTTATTTAAATTTTCCAACAGT
>JAAYEN010000285.1 GCA_012728775.1 Tissierellia bacterium | reverse complement strand
TATGGGCACTCCGGATTTTTCGTTAGAATCTTTAAAATTATTAAACAGTAAATTTACTGTTCCTTTGGTTCTAACTCAGCCAGATCGTATTAATAGACGGGGTAATAAAGTGGTATATAGCCCTGTAAAGGAATATTGTATTAAAAATAATCTAGAAATATACCAACCACAAAATGTAAATGATTTAGAATCTGTGGATAAAATTAGCTCAGTTAATCCAGATTATATAGTAGTGGTTGCTTATGGACAGATTATAAAGGATGAAATTTTAAAAATACCTAAAAAAAATATTGTAAATGTTCATGCCTCATTGCTTCCTAAGTATAGGGGTGCAGCTCCAATTCAAAGAGCAATAATGGAAAAAGAAGAGATAACTGGAATCTCAATAATGAAAGTTGGACCAGGATTAGATAAAGGTGAAGTTTATTTAACTGCGCAAACAAGCATTTCAAACAAGAAATTACCAGAATTACATGATGAACTATCTATATTAGGGGCTAATCTATTAGCAGAATATATTGAAAAAGACTATATAAAAACTGTAACTGGTAAAGCTCAAGACGAAAACTTGGCGACTTATGCTAATAAAATAGTAAAAGAAGATGGCTATTTAAATTTTGAGGATATTGAGTCAGAAATTAGAAAAATTAATGGCTTATATCCTAGACCTGGAGCTACTTTTAATTACTTTGGAGATAGAGTTAAAGCACTTGAAGGAACAATAATTTCAAAGGAAAAAGATGAAGAAAAAGAAATTTCAGAAATAATAAGTGTGGACGACAGAGGAATATTTGTAAATTGTGGAAATGGAGTTTTGTTGATAGAGAAAGTTCAGTTTCCAGGAAAAAAGCCAATGTACGTGAAGGATTATTTAAAAGGAAATAAAATAAAATTAACAGAATTAGGGTGATTATATGTTTTATGATGGAACATGGTTTATATACATTCTTCCTGCTTTAATTTTTTCAATGATAGCATCAGGAAGAGTACAGTCAGCTTACAATAGATACAGACAAGAAATGTCAATGCTAGGTTTGACAGGTCAGCAAGTTGCAAAACAAATACTTCAAAACAATGGAATAATGGACATAGCTGTAGTTAGACATGAAGGAGTTATGTCTGATCATTACGACTCCAGAAAGGGAATTATTGCATTGTCTAGTGATGTTTTTGGTGGTTCTTCTATAGCTAGTATTGCAATAGCAGCCCATGAAGCAGGTCATGCAGTTCAATTAGAAGAGGGTTATTTGCCTTTAAAAATAAGACATGCCTTGGTCGGTGTTACCAGCTTTGCAACAAGCGCATCTTATATTTTTATACTTCTCGGATTGTTTTTTGATAATTTTTTTGGACAAATAGGTATTATTTTATTTTTAATAATATTTGTATTCCAAGTTGTAACATTGCCAGTGGAGTATAATGCAAGTAAAAGAGCTCTACAAGAGCTTTCAGCAGTTGGCGCAACTCAATCTGATATACAAGCATCAAATAAAATGTTAAATGCAGCAGCTTTGACTTATGTTGCAGCTATGCTTACAGCACTGGCACAATTACTGAGACTTATAAGTATTTTTGGAAGAAGGAGAAGATAGAAAGGATGCAATAGCATCCTGATTTTATGACTAATCAAAGAGAAGAAGCATTAAACATTATTAAGAAAGCACAAGAAGATGAAGATTTAATTGATTTGATTGAGAACCTAAAAAATATTGATCCACAAGAATATGGTTTTATAAAAAGTATTAGTTTTGGCACAATTAGATATTTGATTCGAATAGATTATATTATAAAAAAACTATCTAAAATAAAATTTTCAAAAATTCATACTGATATTCTAAATATTATGAGATTATCTTTGTATCAATTAATATATATGGAGCATATTCCTGAATCTGCCGTAGTAAACGAAAGCGTGAAATTGGCTAAAAAACATGGTAATAAAGGAGCTGTAGGTTTTGTAAATGGCAGCTTAAGGAATTTCATACGAAACAAAGATGAGTTTTTAAAAATTGAATGCAAAACTAATATAGAAAAGCTTTCGATTAAATATTCCTATCCAATTTGGATTGTAAGAGAAATTGAGAAAGTTTATGGCTTACAGATTTTAGAAGATGTTTTAATAAAGTTTAACGAGCCAAGTAAATTTGTTATTAGAACTAATAGCATTAAAATAACAAGAGAAAATCTGAAAGCTAGATTAGAAAATCTAGGTTTTGTTGTGGAATTAACAAAATTTTCTAATGACGGATTATTTATAGAAAATCCCAGAGGCATATTTGACTCAACCCCTTACATAGAGGGGTTATTTTACGTACAATCTGAATCGTCCCAATTAGTAGGTCAATTAGCTATAGAAAATGAAAAATATGAAAATGTACTGGATTTATGCTCATCTCCAGGCGGAAAAATTTCCCATATATATGAATTATTAAAAGGTCAGGGAAAATATACTGCTGCTGATATTAATGAAAAAAAGATAGAAACTATTTATGATAACTTTAAACGATTAGATATTAAGGATATAAAAATAGTTGTAAATGATGCAACTAATAAAAATGAGGAAATGAATAATAATTTTGATTTGATAATTCTAGATGCTCCTTGTAGTGCCTTAGGATTAATGTCCAAATTTCCACAGATTAAATACACAAAGTCCTATGATGATTTGAAAGATTTAAGTATCATTCAAAAAAAGATACTAGACAATGCAAAAGATTATTTAAAACCTGGTGGGAAACTTGTATATAGCACTTGCACGTTTACATTAATGGAAAATGAAGAAGTAATATATGAATTTTTAAAAGAAAATAAGAACTTTTCATTAAAGAAAAAAATAAAGAAAATTTCACCTTTAGATTTTGACTCTGATGGTTTTACAATAGGAGTTATGATAAAAAATGAATAAAATATATATTAATAATAAAATCTATCGAGAGTTAGAAGAATATGTAATTTCTTTGGGATTAAAAAGATTTAGAGCTGATCAGATTTTTCGTGGAATTCACAAAAATGGTATAGAAAATATAGATGATTTGTTTCAAATTTCAAAAGGTGACAGGGAAAAAATAAAAACCAATTCCGATATTAGAAAAATAAAGATTCTAAAAACCTTTAATTCTAAAATAGATAATACAAAGAAAATGCTTTATTTGTTAGATGATAACAATATTATCGAAGGAGTTTTAATGGAATATCACCATGGAAAAACCTTATGTATATCTACTCAAGTGGGTTGTCGAATGGGTTGTTCTTTTTGTGCATCTACAAAAAATGGACTAGAAAGAAATTTAGATTCTGGTGAAATAGCTGGACAAGTTTATGCTGCAGAAAAACATTTTAACACAATAATCAAAAATATTGTCTTAATGGGAAGTGGAGAACCTTTTGATAATTATAATAATGTAATAAAAGCTTTAAAAATACTTAATGATGAAAAGGGGAGAAATATTTCAATGAGGAATATGACAATCTCTACCTGTGGCTTAGCTAATAAAATAATCGAATTAGCAAATGAAAAAATGCCTGTAAATTTAGCAATTTCTATTCATAGTTTTGATAATGATATAAGAGGAAGTATTATGCCCATTAACAAAAAATATAATGTTCAAGAATTGATGAATGCAATTAGGAAATATGGGGAAATAACAAATAATAGAATTTCTTTTGAATATACAGTTATTCCCGGAGAAAATGATAGGGATGAAGATGTGGAATTGATTAAGAAAAATCTTTCGGGATTAAATTATATAGTAAATTTAATTGCTTTAAACTCAATTAATGAATATAATAAGGTAAAATCAAAGGACGCAGCAATGCATTTTAAGAATAAATTAGAAAAAAATAATATTAATGTGACCTTAAGAAGAGAATTAGGCAGTGATATCTCTGCTTCTTGTGGTCAATTAAAAATACACTACTTAAAAGAAGGTGGACTTGATGAAGTTTGATGCTGTATCAAATGTAGGCAAAGTTAGAAATAATAATGAAGATAGTTATTACATCTCTGAGAAAGAAAATTTTCCTCTTTTTATCGTTGCTGATGGAATTGGAGGACATAATTTTGGCGAAATAGCTAGTAAAATGGCAGTTGATGTAATAAAAAACACAATTAAAACAATTGAGAATTATGATAATTTAGATGAACTAGAATCAGATATGATAAAAGCTATTTCAAATGCCAATGATGAAGTTTATGATATGTCTAACTCTGCCGATGAGTATGCTGGAATGGGCACTACTTTAACAGCACTTTATGTTTATCATGACTCTATGCTCATTGGTCATGTGGGGGATAGTCGAACATATGCTGTAAATGATAGAGAAATTAGGCAATTAACAGAAGATGATACTATTGTCAATAGACTATTAAAACTAGGGGAAATTACTCCAAGTGAAGCAATAAATCATCCAAAGAAAAACATTATTACTAATGCTATAGGAACAGATTCTAATATAGACATAAGTTTAGTCCAATACAACTATGGCAAAGGAGAATATATTCTCATGTGTACAGATGGATTAACTGATATGGCAACAAATGAAGAGATATTGAATACAATTAACGAACAAAAAACACCATCAAAAATTAGCGCAAAACTTTTAGAGATTGCTCTAGAAGCTGGCGGTAAAGATAATATTACGTTGATTATACTTCAAGTTTAAGGTGATAAAATGATAGGAAAAATATTAAGTGATAGATATATTATTGAAGAGCGGATAGGCGGGGGAGGAATGGCTCACGTTTATAAAGCTCATGATAATAGATTAGATAGAGAAGTAGCAATAAAAATTTTAAGACAAGAATTTGTTGATGATGAAGAATTTGTTGAAAATTTTAAAAAAGAATCACATTCAGCTGCTAGATTAAACCACCCAAATATTGTGGGTGTCTTCGATGTAGGTTATGACGAGATAGAAGGCCAAAACGATTATTATATTGTTATGGAAATTGTTAACGGTAAAACTTTAAAAGATTTAATTATTGAAAAAGGAAAATTAATTCTTTCAGAAACTTTAAACTACGGTATACAAATATCTGAAGCAATTCTTTGTGCCCATGACAATGGAATAATACACCGAGATATTAAACCACAAAATATCATTATTAATAGAGATAATTTACCCAAAGTAACTGATTTTGGGATAGCCCAAGGAACAAATAGAAACACTAACACTGAACGGGACATTATGGGGTCAGTTCATTATTTTTCTCCTGAACAAGCGAGAGGTGAAAAATCAGATGAAAGATCAGATATATATTCATTGGGTATTGTTTTGTTTGAAATGCTCACAGGTGAGCTACCATTTGACGGAGATAACCCTATAAGTATTGCATTAAAACAAGTTCATGAAAAAATTAAATTACCATCCAGTTTAAATTCAGATATACCAAAACAGATGGATGATATTATTTTAAAGATGACAAATAAAATCCCATCTGATAGATATAATAATTTAATAGAAGTAATTGACGATCTTAAATCTTTAGAAAAAAAAATAGACTTGGAGATGTCAGATACTTTAGTATTACCCATGACTAAAGTTAGAAAAGAGAATAATATATCTGTAGATGATCAAAGAAGAATACGCAGGACTGGAATAGAAACATCTCATCAACCTAGAGCTGAACAAAAAAGTAATTCTCGTGATAATAAAGGAGGAAGTGCAGGCCCAATTATAGGTGGAATTTTAACAGCTTTAGTGGTAACTAGTTTGTTGTTTTTTATATTTACTAATTTACTTCCGGGGCTAGGACGAAGTAATGCTGAGGAAATAAAGGTACCAGATATTATAGGATTTCAAGTAGAAGAGGCTAAACGAATTATAGAAGCTGAAGGTCTTCGTTTTGAAATTTCTGGAGAATCTATAAACCATGATTTCGAACCAGGAGATGTAATTTATCAAAATCCAGAAAAAAATACTATGGTTAAGAGCAATTACATCGTAAGGGTAACGATAAACTCTGAGTCAGCAGTAACTGAGGATACTGTTTTGGTAAATGAATATGTGGATTTGAGTTTAGAAGAGGCTGTTGAAAAAATTCGACTTGATGGATTTGATTTTGATCTTAAATTTGAAGACGTAGAAGATGAGGAAGATTTTAATAAAGTTCTTAAACAAGAACCTGTATCAGGTTCACAATTAGAAGAAGGTTCTATGATAACTATATATGTGGGAAGAGAAATAGATGTTGAAACCGTACCAATGCCAGAAGTTATAGGACAAAGTATAGATCACGTTGAAGATGCTTTGGAGGCAGTGGGATTAGTGGTAGGAAAGATTAGTGAGACTAAGACCAATAGATTTTCTCCTGATACGATTGTCGATGCATCTTTTGATGCAGGTGAAGAATTGGAATTAGGAACAGTGGTAAATCTAACTAAAGCAGTTGAACCAGATCCAGTTGAAGAACCGGTACAAGAAGAGCCAGTTCCAGAACCAGAACCAGAAACGCCACCTACAACAATTCCTGAACAACCTAAGCCAGTAGAACCACCAGCAGAACCTAAACCTCCTGAGGATGGAGGAGGAAAAATGACTGTAGATATAGATTTTCAAATACCTGAATCAAAAGGACACGCTTTAATAACTGTAAGACGTATTGAAGGAAATACTTCTGAAGATATTTACAGTAATACACATTATTCATCTGAAGGGCTAAGAGTTATTTCTTTTACAGGCTCTGAAAATGCCGTATATCAAGTTTTTATTGATGGAGTATTGGATAAAACTAAGCCATGATAAAAAGAGGTAGAATTTTAAAAGGTATTGGAGGATTTTACTATGTAAAATCCTCTGATGATACAATTTATGAATCAAGAGCCAGTTCTCTATTTAGAATTAGAAACTTAACTCCAACTGTAGGAGATTATGTTGAGTTTGAATTAACTGATGATAATAAAGCTTATATTAAAGATATTATTGATAGGAAAAATTTATTTTTAAGACCACCTGTTTCCAATGTAGATGAGGTTTTATTAATTGTAAGTATCAAAGAACCCAAATATAATACTCAGCTAATAGATAGAATGATACTATTATCTAGATATAATGGTGTTGAGCCTAAATTAATTATTAATAAATCTGATTTGGATTCTGTAGGAGCAAGTATATTAGCTAAAAATTACGAAGAGGCAGGGTTCGAAGTACACGTAACATCTTGTGATGATAAAAAGTCTATAGAAGAGATAAAGAACTTAATATCTAAAAAAACTATTGTATTCATGGGAACGAGTGGAGTAGGAAAATCTACATTAATTTCACATTTAACTGATTTAAAATTAGAGACCGGTCAAGTTAGTAAAAAGACTAGTAGAGGCAAACACACAACTCGTCATGTGGAACTTTTAGAATATAATAAAGATTCATATATAGTAGATACGCCTGGATTTAGTTCTTTAGTTTTAGATTTTATTACAGATATTTTTGAATTAGAAAGATTATATTTTGAATTTGAAAATTTTGGTATGTGTAAATTTTCAAACTGTATGCATATTAATGAACCTCAATGTGTTGTTAAGTTAGCTCTAGATGAGGGGAAATTAGCAGATTTTCGATATCAAAATTATTTATATTTTAATGAAGAAATTAGTAAAAGGAGGTAATTAGTATTGAATATATTGTCACCATCCATAATGACGGCGAATTTTTTAGATTTAGAAAGTGACTTAGACGCAATTGATAGAGCAGGTGTTAAATTTTTACATCTTGACATAATGGACGGAAATTTTGTGCCAAATATTTCTTTTGGTCCTAAAATAATATCTGATATACAAAAAAGATACGATTTTACTTTAGATGCCCATTTAATGGTAAAGAATCCAGAATATTTAATAGAAGATTTTGCAAAAGCAGGTTGTGATTATATAACCATCCATCCTGAGGCTACATCACATGTTCATAGGCAAATTCAGTTAATTAAATCCCTTGGGAAAAAGGCAGGTATTTCTTTAAATCCTGCTACTCCAATAATTAATTTAGAGTATCTACTAGATGACATCGATTTAATTCTTATCATGAGTGTTAATCCAGGCTTTGGAGGTCAAAGTTTTATTCCTAGTATTTTGGACAAAATTAAACAAACCAGTGATATGATAAAAGGTAAAGATATTATATTGGAAGTAGATGGTGGAATTAAATTAAATAATGTAAAGGATGTAATTGAAGCAGGTGCCACTGCTGTAGTTGTTGGTTCTGCTATTTTTGACGGAATAAAGGCTGAAGAAAATGCAAAGGAATTTTTAAGGATATTAAATGATTAGCACAGTCATAGTTGCCGGAGGTCAATTTCCTAAAAAGGAAATTTTTAATGAGATAGCTAAAGATGTAGACTATATAATTGCTGCTGATAGTGGATATGACTATCTAATTCAACTAGATGTAAAAGTAGATTATTTAATTGGAGATTTTGACTCCATAGAATACGACATCAATGAAGTGAAAACTCCTGATATTATTCAATTTCCTAAAGAGAAAGATTTTACTGATCTACATATAGCAATTAATAAAGCAATTGAACTTGGATCAAAAAAAGTTACAATTTTTGGAGCGACTGGTACTAGACTTGATCATACTATCACGAATATTTTTTTACTAAGGATTTTATATAATAATGGAATTGATGGGAAAATTATCGATAATAACAACGAAATAATACTAATAAGAGGTAAAAAGGAAGTACAAAAAACACATTACAAATACCTTTCTATAATTCCATTATCTAATAATACAGAAGTTAGTATCTCTGGAGTGAAATATCCATTAACAAATAAGCAAGTTTCTTTTATGGATAGTTTGTGCATTAGTAATGAAATAAATGAATTTGTTGCTAATGTTGAAGTTAGCGATTATTCCTTAGTTATTCAAAGTATAGATTAATTTATGGTATGATAACTGGATTAGTTGTATAATCTTGATATAATTTTTCATCACTAATAATTGAGTATAGATTTGAAGCTTTAACTTCTATTTTTGCAATTTTTTGTATAGATGTTGGAGCTTTTTTTATTTCTTTAAAATTAGTAATATAATCCTGTTTTAAGTTTTTTAAATAATTTCTTCCTCTAGAATCAAGGGCTAAAATTCTAATATAACTTTCATTATTTAGTGCATTAAAAATATGATTCTTATTAACACGGACTAAAGAATTGATAATTATTCTACGTATTCTTGCTTTTGTAATTCTTTTACTTGATACTAAATTTGCTAATTCATCTATTGAGTTAGAATTATCTAAAAAATTAATAATCCTATTTTCTATACCTGGTTCATATTCTAGAGCGTTTCTTATATTGTAGTCTGATTCTAGGGCATCAAATTTAAAGATATTATGGAGCATTTTATTATTATAAATTTTTTCTTTTAATAATTGATTATATGTTTCAATTGGTACAAATTCATCTATTTCACCCTTATCAATAAAAATTTTTCTTATATTAGATGCAGAAGTGTATCCTTCAACTACATCTTCTGTATCGTGATGGGACTTATATCTTTTAATTGGATTATAGTTTAGGTTTGGATTTAGATTTAATCCAGCTTTAATATATTCAATTGCTAATATATTATTTGATTTAGACAAGATATTTATATCAGAATCGCTTAAATATCCTGCTTTTAAATAAGCTTTATTTCTGGAATTTATATAAGAATTACCTTCTTTTAATGATTTTTTTATATTAGATTTTATATTTTTATCTTCAGACAGGAGGATTTTTGATATTCTTATCAAATCATCTATATTATTATTTTCTACACCAAAAGCTAAATCTGTAATACCACATGAATTAAGTATTTTCAATGCACCTTTTCCAAAAATTTCTGCGTTTTGACATGCAAAAACAAAGGGTAGCTCTAATACGATATTACTTCCGTATTTACAAGCTATTTCAGCTCTTTTCCACTTTGAAATAATATTAGGATCACCTCTTTGTACAAATGATGAACTTAAAACACTTATTATTAAATCAGGATTATGTTTACTTTGAATTTGCTCAATCAAATACTTATGTCCATTGTGAAATGGATTAAATTCTGCTACTATACCAAAAATCTTCATGTTTTATCCCTTTTCATTTATTGACTAATTTTACTTAATATTATACTATAATAGAAGTGAAAAGAAATCAAATGGAGGAGTTAGAAATGAATGTACTAGTAATTAATTGTGGAAGTTCTTCACTTAAATTTCAAGTGATTAATCCACAAAATGAAGAAGTAAAAGCAAAGGGCTTAGTTGAAAGAATAGGAATTGCAAATTCAAGAGTTAAATATGAACCTACTGGTGGCGAAAAAATTGAAATCAATACAGATATTCCAAATCATAAAGTAGGAATAAAACTTGTTATTGATGCATTAACTGATCCAAATCACGGAATAATTACTTCTATGGATGAAATAAACGCAGTTGGTCATCGTGTAGTTCATGGTGCTGAAGACTTTAATCAATCAGTTGTTATCAATGATGAGGTAATGGATGCATTAGAAAGAAGTTCAGAGCTAGCTCCACTTCATAATCCTGCAAATATACAAGGTATAGAAGCTTGTAAAGAATTGATGCCAAACACTCCTATGGTAGGAGTATTTGACACAGCTTTTCATCAAACTTTGGAACCTGTAAATTTCATCTATTCTCTACCATATGAATATTATGAAAATCATAGAATTAGAAGATACGGTTTCCACGGGACATCACATAAATTTGTATCTGAAAGAGCTGCAGATATATTAGGACAAGATACCGCAAATGTAATAGTATGCCATTTAGGTAATGGATCTAGTATTTCAGCCGTAAAAGATGGTAAGTGTATAGATACTTCTATGGGTTTCACTCCTCTTGAAGGTTTAACAATGGGAACTAGATGTGGTGATATTGACCCTGCAATTATTCCATTTATTGGAAAAAAAGAAAATTTATCCTATGACGAGATGGATAATTTAATGAATAAAAAATCTGGTGTTCTTGGAATATCTGGAGTGTCTTCTGACTTTAGAGATTTAGAGGAAGCAGCCGCTCAAGGAAATTATAGAGCTCAACTTGCACTTGATATATTTATATCTAAAGTAGTTAAATATATAGGTCAATATATGACTGAATTTGATTATATCGATGCTATCGCATTTACTGCTGGTATTGGAGAAAACAGTTCAACTATGAGAAAACAAATAATTGATGGATTAAAAATATTTGGAATCAAAATAGATGAAGAAAAAAACAATATCAGAGGTGTTGAAGCAATAGTTAGCACTGATGATTCGACTGCAAAAGTTATGGTAATACCTACTAACGAAGAATTAATGATTGCAAGGGATACGTACCAATTAACAAAATAAGAATCCCTTGACAAAGTGAGCTTGTAATTATATAATTAAGAGCGTTGTTAAGAAGGGGAATTATGTATATTGATATTTCAGATTTCATTGCAAATGAAAATGAATTAATTTATGAAGATTCAGGAAGCTGTTCCATAAATAGCACAAATCAGTCTTTAGTATTTATAGGTGATGTAACTTATGATATTCTAATTAGTAAGGCTGATAGAGAATTGATATTAAACTTAGGTGTTGAATATGAGTATAAAAAACCTTGTGATCGATGCTTAGTTGAAGTAATAAATGTTGATTTTGTGGAATATAGTGGAAAATTAGCTAATGAAACAGATGTAGAAGATTTTGACGATACTTCAGATATCATATTTATGGAACGAAATAAGATAAATATCTGTGAATTAGTAAAGGAAATTGTGATTCTATCAATTCCCATGAAAAATCTTTGTAAGGATACTTGCTTAGGAATATGTCCTAAATGTGGTAAGGATTTAAACAAAGAAGAATGCGACTGTGAAATAGAAAGTGGCGATTTGCGATTTTCTGTATTAAAAGATTTACGAATCGACGAGGAGGTGTAGGGAATGGCTGTACCAAAGAGAAAAACATCCAAACAAAGAAAAAATAAAAGAAGAGCTTCATCTTACAGATTAAATAAACCTACTGTTACTACATGTCCTAATTGCTCAGAGCCTAAACTGCCGCACAGAGTGTGCAGAGCATGCGGATACTATGATGGAAAACAAATAATTGAAGAAGCTTAATATTAATGATTGCCAATAAATGGCAATCATTTTTATTTAATGTTGCATTTTTATATCCCATAATATATTATAATTTAGGAAAGGGAGGTATTTATGAAAATTATATACGACGCAATGGGTGGAGACTTTGCACCATTAGAAATAGTAAAGGGAGCAGTTCTTACTAAAAAGGAATTGAATATTGAACCAGTTCTTTCTGGAAATCGAGAAGCTATTGAAAAAATATTAAATGACTTAGAAGAGAATGTGGAAGAATACGAAATTCTAGATGCAAATTCCATTATTGAAAATGATGAAGAGCCTGTTGTTGCCCTTAGAAGAAAAAAAGATTCTTCATTAGTAGTTGGCCTAAATTATCTTGCTGAAGGCAATGGAGATGGACTAATTTCTGCCGGTAGTACTGGAGCTTTATTGGCAGGAGGACTTTTTATTATTAAAAGAATAGAAGGAGTAGATAGAACTCCAATTGCAACATTGCTTCCGACTAAAACGAAGCCATTCTTATTAGTAGATACAGGAGCAAATGTAGACACCACTCCTGAATTGCTAAATCAATTTGCGATTATGGGAAGTATTTATTCTGAAAAAGCTTTAGGAATTGAAAAACCAAAAGTTGGACTATTAAATATTGGAAAAGAAGAAGGAAAAGGTAATAATTTATATAAAAAAACTTACGCATTACTTTCTGAAAATAAATATATCAATTTTATGGGTAATGTAGAAGCTAGAGAAATTCCTTATGGTATTGCGGATGTTGTTATTGCAGATGGTTTTGATGGAAATGTATTTTTAAAAACCTATGAAGGTACTGCATATATGATAATGGATTTATTTAAAGAAAATTTGTCGTATATTAAGGACATACAAACCGCTGGCGCCTTAAAAAATTTATTACTAAAAACATTTTCTCATTTTCAATATGCAAACTTAGGAGGAGCGCCTCTTTTAGGTTTAAATAAACCAGTATTTAAAGCCCATGGCATATCTGATGCTGAAGCTATTTTAGGTGCATCTAAACAATTAAAAAATTTTGTAGAAAATGAAGTAAATAAAACTATGATAAATGATATAAAGGAGTTAAGTGAGTAATGAAAAACAAAATACTTGAACTTATTAGTGATCAATTTAATGTGAATGTTGAAGGTATAGATGAAGATACATCTTTTACTGATGATTTAAATGCTGACTCCATTCAATTAATGGAGTTGGTCATGACTATAGAAGAAGAGTTTGAAATAGAAATTTCGGAAGATGATATTCTATCTATAGAGACAATAGGGGATGTAGTGGACTATATTGAAAGTCTATAATGATAATGAATTTAAGTCAAATATAATAAATCACATGAAAAATGTAATGCACTATGAGTTTAATGATCCTAATTTATGTCTAGAGGCATTAACTCATAGTTCCTTAAAAAACGAATTGATTTATGCAGATATTTTAGACAATGAAAAATTAGAGTTTATCGGAGACGCGGTTTTGGATTTGATTGTCTCTAATTTTTTATTGTCTGAAAATAAATATTCTAATACTGAAGGCGAGCTAACTATTAATAGGGCTAAGATTGTCAATGAAAAATCCTTATATAAATTCGCCAAGTACATGTCTCTCGATAATTATTTGAGAGTTTCTAATTCTGCTAAAAAAATGAGGGTGCACCAAAGTTCTGGAGTTTTAGCTGACGCATTTGAAGCATTAGTTGGAGCTTTATTTTTAGATTCCAATTTTGAAACTGCTGATAGAATAATATTAAATACTTTTAAGGAAAAATTTATTTTAATATTATGTGATGACAACTTAAATTACAAAGGATTATTGAATGAATACGTTACTAAAAATAATTTATCTCTGCCTAACTATGAAATTATTGATGTTACTGGGCCAGATCATGATAGAACGTATACTTCTAGATTAAGTATTGAAGGAGAATACTTATCTATAGGTAAAGGACACTCCATAAAAAAAGCCGAGCAAGAATCGGCTAAATATGCATTTAAAAAGTTAGAGGCAAAAGGTCATGTCAAAAATTAATATAATTCCTATTTTTGTCCCCCACTTAGGGTGTCCACATGATTGTGTTTTTTGTAATCAAAGACGAATAACGGGTATTTCAGATTATAAAAAAGAAGGGTTTATTGAAAAATTAAATTATTTTAAAAATATTTTCAAAAATAGTAATAAAGATATAGAAGTCGCTTTCTATGGCGGTAGTTTTACTGCTATCGATAAAAAAACTCAGATAGAATTATTAGAAATTGCAAAAAGTGAAAAAGATAAAGGCAATATTGACAGAATTAGAATTTCTACTAGACCAGATTTTATTAATGATGAGATATTAGAATATCTTAAAAATTATAAAGTAGATATAATAGAATTAGGGGTTCAAAGCTTAGATGAAGAAGTATTGACTCTTTCTAAACGAGGTCATTCGAGTAAAATTGTTTTTGAAGCATCTGAGTTAATTAAAAAAAATAATTTCAAACTTGGATTGCAACAAATGGTAGGCTTGCCTGGCGATGACGAAAAGAAATCAATTGAAACTGCTTTAAAAATAATTTCAATAAAACCTGATTTTGTTAGAATTTATCCAACTTTAGTAATAAAAGAAACTGAACTTGAAGAACTTTTTTATAAAGGAATATATAAGCCTTTACCCCTTGAAAATGCAATAAGTATAGTTACGAATTTGATGTTTTTATATGATAATAACGATATTCCAATAATTAGAGTAGGGCTACAATCTACTGAAGAATTGCAATACGATAAGGATGTCGTTGCAGGACCTTTACACGATGCTTTTAGGGAATTATGTGAATCTAATAAATTACTTAAGATTTTGGAATCTGCGGATTTAGATTTAGCTACTCCAACTTCCATCTCTTCCAATGGAAGGAATATCTCTCTACTTGTAGGGCAAAAGGGGATTAATAAGCGTAGAATAGAAGAATTATTCAAAGTTAGAAAAATTGCTTTTAAGATCAATAACAAAATAAATGATAATGAAATAATAGTTGAATATGAAAAGTCGAAATATATTATTAATATAGGCTATGAAATAAATAAAATTGTAGAAGGATGTAATAATGTACTTAAAAAGCATTGAATTATATGGATTTAAATCCTTTGCTGAAAGAACTAAAATTGAATTAAATGATAATATCACATGTGTCGTCGGACCTAATGGAAGTGGTAAAAGTAACATAACAGATGCTATTAGATGGGCTTTAGGAGAACAAAGTTACTCTTCTTTAAGAGGAACTAAGATGTCTGATGTTATTTTTTCTGGTACTAGTTCAAGAAGAGCATTAGGGATGGCTGAAGTAATTCTTACATTCGATAATAGCACTAATTTTTTAGATATAGATTATAGTGAAGTTCAAATAAAAAGGAAGCTTTATAAGAACGGAGATAGTGAATATTCAATAAATAATAACTCTTGCAGACTTAAAGACGTAAGAGAACTTTTTATGGATACAGGTATAGGCAGAGATGGATACTCAATAATTTCTCAAGGAAAAATAGATGAGATATTAAGTAGCAAGCCTATTGAAAGAAGAGTAATCTTTGAAGAAGCTTCAGGAATAAGTAAATATAAATCGCAAAAGAACGAAATTGAAAGAAAATTAAAAAGAACTAATGAAAACTTAATAAGGATTTCTGACTTACTCGTTGAAATAAAAAATCAAAAAAATACGTTAAAAGAAGAAGCAAAAATAGCGCAAAGATATAATGAACTATTTGAAAAAATAAAGAGCTCCGAAATATCAAAAAATTATGAGGATATTATAAATTTAAAGATAGTTGATAGCGAACTAGAGAAAAATTATCAAGAATCTAAAACAAAAAAATTTGCATTAAATGAGATTATTTCAAAGAATCAACAAGATTATACAAAAATTGAAGTACAATTGAACGAGATTGAGTTAGAAATAGCAGAACTACAAGGTCAAAATATAGAAAATATTCGAAACGAGAAAGATTTAACTAATAAGATAAGTCTAAATAGAGAAAAGATTCAGAGTAAAAAGAATGATATTAACGACTTCAATCTAAGATTGAAAATTAAAGACGAAGATTTAATTAAAATAAAAGAAGAATTGAGCTTAGCTGAAAATGATTTAAAAAAATATAACTTAAGCAAATCTAATTTTTTAGAGGTTCTTTTAAAGTATAATACAAATATAAATGAAATTAATGGAAATATTAGTAAACTAAAAGATGATTTAAATTCATGCTTATTTGAAATATCATCAGAAGAAAATCAACTTCAAAAAAATCATATTAAAAGAGATACATTAAATTCTTTAAATATTGAAAGAAAAAACAATTTATCT
>JAAYEN010000194.1 GCA_012728775.1 Tissierellia bacterium | reverse complement strand
TGAAATAGTAACGTCATATTCTCTACAAATTTCTAAAATCTCATCGTAATATTCATAAAATGGATTTTCTTCTCCTGTCATACTCATCCAAGCAAAAACTAAAGATCCTCCACGAGAAACTATATTAGTTAGACGTTTTTGGTTTTTTATTTGGTCGATAGTTTTTCTAGTGATTCCACAGTGTAAAGTTACAAAATCCACTCCATCTTCTGCGTGCAATCTAACCACATCTATAAAATCTTTTGCACTTAGAGTTTTTAGATCTCTTTGGTAGTGAATAACTGAGTCGTAAACTGGAACAGTTCCTAGCATCGCACTACATTCATCTACCAATTTTTTTCTAAAAGGTTGGGTGTTTCCATGGGAAGACAAGTCCATTATAGAGTGAGCCCCCATATCTACAGCGCTATTAACTTTATCCATTTCCACATCATAATCTTTAGAATCTTTTGATATTCCTAAGTTAACATTAATTTTAGTTTTCAGCATAGATCCTATTCCTTCTGGGTTCAAGGATTTATGTTTAATATTTGCTGGTATTACTACTTTTCCTTCTGCCATTAATGACATCAGTTCTTCTACTGTCATCAATTCTTTTTTCGCTACTATTTCCATCTCTTTAGTAACTATATTTTTTCTTGCAGCTTCCATTTGAGTGCTGTAATTTCTCATATAAATCTCCTTTTATTTTAATTAATATTTATAAATTCCACATGTGATTTAAAGGTCCACTTCCTTTTCCTAAATCCAATCCATATTCTAAAGCTCCTGAAATATATTCTTTGGCTTTACTTATGGAAGTTTTTAGTTCTTCTCCTTTTGCTAAACCCGAAGCTATAGCACTTGATAGTGTGCAACCAGTTCCATGGGTATTTGGATTGTCAATTCTTCTTCCAATGAACCAATAGACTTCCCCATTATCGTATAGTAAGTCATTAGCGTCATTTACACTGTGCCCTCCCTTTAATAAAACAGCACAATTGAATTTATCTCCAATTATTTTTGCTGCTTTTGACATATCTTCTTCATTTGCAATTTTTATTCTAGATAAAATTTCCCCTTCTGGTATATTAGGTGTTAATAGATCTGCTAAAGGAAACAGTTCTTTTTCTAAATATTCTATGGCTTCATCTTTTAGAAGTTTAGATCCGCTAGTTGCTACCATAACTGGATCTACAACAATATTATAAGCATCGTATTCTTTTAATTTTTGGGAAATAACTTTAATTATATCCTTTGAAGAAACCATTCCTATTTTAATTGCATCTGGATAAATATCTCGAAATATACTGTCTAATTGGGCAGCTAGAAATTCTGGAGTTACTTCCATAATATCAGTAACTCCCATGGTGTTTTGTGCTGTTAATGCAGTAATTACACTCATTCCATATACTCCAAGGGATGTCATTGTTTTCAAATCTGCTTGTATGCCTGCTCCTCCAGAAGAGTCACTTCCTGCTATGGTCAAGGCTGTGTTTAATTTTTTAGTCATAGTGTCCTTCCTATTTATTTTTATTCCAAGCTTCTATCATTTCCTTGGCAGCTAATTTGGGATTTTCTGCTTCAGAAATTGCAGAAACCACAAAAAATCCATCTATACCCGTTTTAGCCAAATCAGGAATGTGCTCTAGTTTAACTCCTCCACCGATGACTACAGGTATGGGGCTTATTTCTCCTAATTTTTTTATTTCTTCATATGATCTAGTTATTATCTTTCCATTATCGTCCAAACCACAATCTGGCTTGGTGGAAGTTTCATGGAGCGGCCCTGCTCCGAAATAATCTATATCTTTAACATCTGTCGTCTTAATATATTCAAAAATATCTTTTTTAGATGCAGAAAGTCCCACTACAGAATCTTC
>JAAYEN010000052.1 GCA_012728775.1 Tissierellia bacterium | reverse complement strand
GGCTTATCCTGATTAAGATAGGTCGATACTTTTTTATATTAACTTAAAATTGTATCCTTAGTCTTCATAGAAATCTTCTAATATGATTTCTACTTAAATTTTTGCATATCAAAATTGATATGTCAATAAAATATTATATTATGTTATATCCTGTTTTCAAAAATTATTGATAGTTGGGATATTATTAAATCCCAATTTCTTATCTTACTTGTCCACTTTTATGAGGCATCTACCATTGCTAGATATAGACTTTTTATTAAAGAGAAGTCATTTAGAAATATGGTTTTACTTTTTGTTACAGCCTCTATCTGAAAATTCATATTATAGGGTTCAGATTATATTTAGATTAAAATGGTATGCTTTTCACAAAAAACATACCATTTTAATTATTAAATTTATTGACGAGTTTTTAATATGCTAATGGTTAATATGGGAGCGTGCAAACTCTAAAAAATCAAGTACTACTGGAGTGTGACTTATTTTTGAATTCCAGATCATGTATACATTTCTTTTGATACTGTGGTTTTCAAACGGTATAACGACGAGATCATAGCTTTTCAATACTGGAGTATTAGGTGTTATTCCGATCCCCATATTAGCTGATACGAAAGCAGCCATGGAATTTAATTCATCTACATCATAATAAAAATTTGGAACTAAATCTTTTTCTCTAAATAACATTTTAGTTCTTTCATACAAATCAGATTCTTTATCTAATGCAACTATTTTTTCATCTGCTAAATCTTCTATTTCCACAAATTTATTATTCGCAAGTCTATGTTGTTTACTTGCTATAAGATATAGTTCTTGTCTATGTACGGGCATTGTTCCGATCCCATCAATATTATTATTAAGTAATGGCAAAATACCAAAGTCTAATAATTCATCTTTAATACTATCAAGAATAGATGGAGAATTTGCCATTTTTAAAATAAAAGTAACTTTGTTGTCGCCTTTATAATCATGGTAAGCCTCAATTAAATTTGGAACTAACTGAGAACCAGTACTGTAGACGTATCCTAAATTTATATTTCCAAGATTTGGATTTACCATTTCTCGTATATAAAATTCACCTTGCTGTAAACTATCTAAAGCTCTTTGGCAGTAAGGTTGAAACATTTTTCCATAATCAGTAATGTAGACAGTCTTTTTTTCTTTTCTAAATAAAGGCACTTCCAATTCTTCTTCTAGTTGTTTAATAGCATAACTCAAACTAGGTTGAGAAATGTTTAAATTATGTGCTGCTTTAGTGTAGTGCAAGGTATTGCATACTTCGAGAAAATATCTAATCTGATCTAATGTCATAATAACCTCCATTTTATTGATAGAAATATTCTATTTAAATAATACAATAAAAGTATTAGACAATCAAGAGATTAATTAATAAAATAATAGCATAAAAGCAGATGTAAACCAATATCTAAAGAAGTTACATAGATAAAATAATACTATGAAAAAGAACATATTGATAAAAAACATCTATCAATAGTTGTGTTTTTTGTTGCCAAAATTCGAAAACTATTTCTCGTTTGCTAAATGAGGATTGTTTATAGCATCACACCTATATTATATTGAGAAGGAGGCTGTAGGAACTGGTAGAATTTAGAAAAAAATATTAAAAATCATAAGCTTGAGAAACTTATGGCGATTATAGGAGGATATATGATATTAGAATTTGATATGGTCAAAACAATGTTTTTGGCAATAGTATTATTGTACATAGGTAACAACATTAGAAATAGGATTGATATTCTAGTGAAATGGTGTATACCTGGACCCGTAGTAGGTGGTTTATTATTTTAATTTTACACACGTTTTTGCATTTAAATGGTTATTTGACAATAGAATTCAACACGGCGTTACAAACTTTATTTATGAATTTATTCTTTGCGTCAACAGGCTTTGAGGCGGGTGTATCATTTATGAAACGTGCTGGAAAGAAAGTACTTATATTTGTTTTTCTAGCAGCATTATTAGCGTTTTTACAAAATGCATTAGCAGTTGCATTGGGTCCTATTGTAGGGGTTCCAGCTCCTTTAGCTCTTATGACTGGGTCAATCCCAATGACAGGCGGTCATGGTAACGCTGCTAGTTTTGGTCCTATTGCCGAAGCGGCTGGTGTGACTGGTGCATTGAGTGTGGCTGTTGCAGCTGCAACTTTTGGATTAGTTTCTGGATCAATCATTGGTGGACCGATAGGAGAATTTTTAATTCGCAGGAAAAATTTAGCAGAAAACTATAATCCAAATGAAATCAAAGATGAGAACTTAGCTCAACTTATGGCTGAGCAAGAAGCTGCAGAATCGAAAGTGCACCCATTAGAATCCAAAAGAATTTCAACCTCAGTTCTTTTGCTTTTTGTAGCTATTGGAATGGGAGCTTTTTTTAAAGAGTTAAATACAAAACTATTCCCCAATGTTAGTATACCAATCCATGTTTGGGGTATGGTAGGTGGAGTTATTATTAGAAATATTTATGACTTTATTTTAGAAAAAAAAGGAAAAGTACTTCCAGTTGAAGAAATTGTGATGTTTGGAGATGTTTCTTTGAGCATGTTCGTATCTTCGGCAGTTATGACGATGAAATTGTGGGAATTGATAGACTTAGCTGGTCCATTGCTTATACTTTTATTCTCTCAGGTAATTCTGATTGTACCTTTTGTAATGTTATTGACATATAATCTTTTGGGCAGAGATTATGATGCTGCTGTTATGTCAGCGGGGCACATCGGATTTGGATTAGGAGCTGTTCCTGTATCAATGGCCAATATGAATAGTATAAGTGAAAAGTATCATTATTCAAGAATAGCTTTCTTTGTTGTTCCAGTTGTAGGAGGATTGTTTAGTAACTTCACAAATGCTGCTGCAATAACTTTCTTCTTCAACTTGGTAGGAATAGGTTAAATTTTAATTATTAAATATTAGAGGTGATATCAAAAATGAAAGTACTTGTAACAGAAAAAATTCATAATACTGGATTAGAAGAATTAAAAAAATATCATGATGTAGAATATTATCAAGGAATTGATAGAGAAAAGTTCTTAGAAATAATTGGAGATTTTGACGCATTAGTTGTAAGAGCAGATACTCCAGTAGATGAAGAAGTTATTGAAAAAGGAGTAAATCTGAAGTGTATAGCAATGGCTGGAATTGGGCTGAATCATATAGATGTAGAATATGCAAAATCCAAAGAAATCGAAATATATAATGTTGCGGATGGAAGTATTCAATCAGTTGCAGAACTTGCATTAGGATTAATGCTAATGACCTTAAGAGATTTGAATCGCTGTGCAGTAGATGTAAAAAACGGAAAATGGGACAAACCAGGATATCCTGGAAATACCATAAATGGAAAAACTGTAGGAATTTTGGCGCTGGGAAAAATTGGATTCAGAGTTGCGGAATTATGTCAAGCATTTGGAGCAAAAGTAGTGGCGTATGATCCTTATCTTCCACAAGAAATCGCTGATAAAATTGGAGTTCAACTTTTAGATTTAGATGAAGTAATGAAACAATCAGATATTATCAGTATTCACTCACCATTAACAGATGAGACATATCATATGATAAATGATGAAAAACTTAAAATGATGAAACCTGGTAGTTATATTTTCAACCTTGGTAGAGGTGGAATAGTAGATGAAGAAGCTCTATATGAAAATCTTATGTCAGGACAGATAAAACGAGCTGCTTTTGATGTATTGGAACATGAACCTCCAAGACCAGAGGACAAAAAGCTTTTGGAACTTGATAAATTTATTTTGACATGTCATATTGGAGCAGGGGCAGAAGAAGCTCAAGAATACATTTCAGAACGAGTAGCTGCACAAGTAAACGAAAGATTAGAAAGTTAAAAGGAGAAAAAATTATGACAAAAGAAAATCTAAATCCCCTAGAAAGTGCCCAAGCCAAAATCAAAACAGCTTGCGAGACACTAAATCTAGACCCAGCAGTTTATGAACTATTAAAAGAACCACAAAGAATTATAGAAATTTCTATTCCAGTAAGAATGGATAACGGAGAACTTAAAACCTTTAAAGGATACAGATCCATGCACAACGATGCAGTAGGACCAGGAAAAGGTGGAATCAGATTTCATCAAGATGTAAATGCAGACGAAGTAAAAGCACTCTCCATTTGGATGACACTAAAATGC
>JAAYEN010000267.1 GCA_012728775.1 Tissierellia bacterium | reverse complement strand
TTACAAGGAACCGCTAGTTCCCCATCTAGTACGGCAAATTTTCTACTGGCGGAGAGGAGGGGATTTGAACCCCTGAAACAGTTCCCTGTTTACCCGCTTTCCAGGCGAGCGCCTTCAGCCAGCTCAGCCACCTCTCCAATTTCAATGCTTATACATTTTACAACAATTTAATCTTGTTGTCAATGTTTGGCATATGAAAGTAATTTCACATAATTCTTACTGGGAAATTAGAAATTCTGTGGTAGTGATCATTCCCTTCCAAATATCTCCATCTGAGCGATAATAAGCAACCATTTCACTTCCATCATCTAAAACATAAACTATCTTAAAAACTTCTCCTTTTTGTATATTCATTGGATAATTATTATAAGGTAATACATTGCCATTAGTTGGGTTATCTTTAAAATCATCGTAAGCATCTTCTATTCTCCAAAATTCACGAGAAATATAATTTATAAAGCTTATTTTCTCAATTCCAAAATAGGAAGCTTTATAAGTTTTTTCGCCTATTTCTATTTCATCTACTCTTGTCGGCTTAATATTTTTCCCACTATCCATATAAAGATCAGATAATTGAATAAAATGATAGTTCTCTTCGTATTTATCTTTTAAACCCTTAGCCATTGTCGGCACATCGTCATAAAAGCTTTGATCTTCTGGATCGACGTGGGCACCACCATAAATACCCATAATATTTTCCCCTTGGATTTTTTCATAAGCTTCTATAAAGTTTTCAGCCATCATTTTTTCTCTATAGGGATTATCGTATTTACCCTCATTCCCATAATATTTATAGCCTTGATCGATAATTTTTTTTGTCATATCGTATTCTTCAGATGGGTACATATCTTCATCTATTAAGTATCGTAAATATCTAGCTCCTATTGAATCCGCCTGATGACCTACATCAGTTCCATGAAAAACAGTTTCTGGACAGTTTTCTTTTATTTTCACAAAAAAATTATAGCTACTATCTGTATTTCCACTGGTTCCCTCAGTGAAACTGAATATTAAATCTAAAATCTCGTTATTATCTTCTTCCATCCAGATATTTAAAAATTGTGCTGTATAGTAGGGAAATTCGACGAATAAATGTCTCATCCCGTCATTATAATATCTTTGCCAAAATTCATATTCCGCTTCTAATATGGAATCTGCTCCGTGAATCTCTCCATATATATACATTTGATTATTTGGTTTTTCATTTTTTATAAAATACTCTTCTAGGGTAATCTCTTTTGAGACATTATCTGATTCAACTTGTTCAGTTTTATTACAAGCAGTAAATATCATCAATACTACAAAGACTATTAATAATATTTTTCTATACTTTTTCACTTTAATCCCCTTTTATTCTATGTTTTGTTGCATAATATATGCTTTTACAACATGTTTTGCCAGCACTGCAGTAGTTACGGAACCTACTCCACCAGGAACTGGAGTAATTAGATCTACATTTTCTATAACCGAATCCATATTTACATCACCACAAAGATTTCCCGAGTCATCTACATTTATTCCAATGTCCACAACGACAGCTCCTTCTTTAACAAAATTAATATCTGCAAAATTTGGAGCGCCTATTGCAAGTAATAAAATATCTGCTAATTTAGCAATCTCTTCAATATTAGGAGTCTTAGAGTGACAAATGGTTACAGTAGCATGTCTATTTAACAGTAACATTGATACAGGTTTTCCTACTACTGTAGACCTACCTAATACTACTGCATGTTTTCCTTCTACTTCTACTCCATAGTAATCTAATATTTCCATCGCAGCTGTAGGTGTACAAGGTGCAAAGGCATTTTCATCTCTATACATTACTTTTGCTAAATTTATGGGATTTAGGGAATCTACATCTTTTAGAGGATTTATTGATTCGCCCACCTTTTTAGAATCCAAATGATTTGGAAGAGGGTTAAACAATAAAATTCCATTAACATTTTTGTCTTCGTTTAATTCATTTATTTTACTTATTAACTCTGCTTCGCTTATATTTCTCGGCAATTCAATAGAATCCCACAGGATACCTATGGATTCCATTCTCTTTATTGCAGCTCTTTCATAAGCCATGTCCGCTTCTTCTTGGCCAACTCTTACAATAGCTAATTTAGGTTTGGTATTTAGCTGGTCTATATTTGTTTTTAATTCTTTAGTTATTTTATCAGCAACTGGTTTGCCTAACATTAATTTTTCCACTTTTCCTCCTAAAGTAGTATTATTCTAGCTATATTAAAATAAATAATTAAACTCATCGCATCAACTATAGTAGTAATCATAGGTACGGCCATAACTGCTGGGTCTAATCCTAATTTCTTAGCAGCAATTGGAAGTGTACCGCCTATTAGATTTGAAGAGTATATGGTAAATGTCAAAGTTAAAGCAATAGTCAGTGCAACATTTAAACCTTCATTACTAATTATCAATACTCTAAGCAATACAACAAAAACCAATATTATTACCAAAATCGTACTAACTTGTAATTCTTTTTTTAATATTTTACCCAAATCATCATCTTCAATTTCGCCAGTTGCAATACCTCGAATGATAAGTGTAGAAGATTGGCTAGATGCATTTCCTCCAGTATCTGTTAACATTGGCATTAATATCGACAATACAGCAAATTTTCCTAATAAGTCCAAATTCAAATTAATAATAAAAGCTGTAATAGTGGCACTAATCATCAAAATCATAATCCAAGGCAATCTACTTTTAGCAAGAGTTCTTGCATCAGTATCTAGGTATATATCGTCATTTGGCGTAACAGCAGCCATTCTTTGGAAGTCTTCTGTGGTTTCTTCTTCTATAATTCTAAGAACATCATCATAAGTAACAATTCCCACAAGCCTTTCCATTTTATCTACTACAGGCATAGCTAGAAATCCATATTTTGCAAATAAATCAGCAACATACTCTTGGTCATCGTCTGTGTGTACATAAATTACATCTTCTTCCATAATATCTGAAATATATAAATCCGGGTCAGATGTAACCAATTTTCTCAAAGAAATAATTCCATTTAATCGTCTATTTGTATCTACTACATATGATGAATAAACCGTTTCTTTTTTAAGACCTACACTTTGTATATGATTTAGAGCATCTTGTACGGTATAGGATTTGTACAAGCTAACATACTCAATAGTCATTACAGATCCGGCAGAGTCTTCTGGATATCCTAGGAATTCATTTATTAACTGTCTTTCTTCTCTAGAAATATTTCTTAAAACTTTATTTACATACTCTGCTGGCATTTCTTCAACTAAATCTACAATATCATCGAAGAAAAGTTCTTCCATAATTTCTCTAAGTTCACTCTCTGAAAAGTTAGTGACTATTTCAACTTGAGCATCTATATCTAGATATGCAAATACTTGAGATGCACTTTCTTCTGACAACATCCTAAATAGTATTAATGCATAATGTTTATCTTCTATACCACTAATTATTTCAGCAATATCTATTTCGTTTGTTTCTTTTAAAAACTCTCTAAGTTCCGCATATTTTCTGCTTTCCAACATTCTAAGAATATCTTGTTCTTCATATTTTATTCTTTCATGTATACCTTTTTGTTCCATATCTTCCTCACCTCCATTTTGCTAAATTGGTAAAATCATCGCAGCAATCGTAAAATAAATGGCTAAGGCAACAGCATCTACCAAAGTAGTAATAATAGAGCTAGACATTATGGCGGGGTCAATATTTACCTTATCTGCTAAAATTGGAATCAGTCCTCCAAAAACTTTTGCAACCAAAATAGAAGCAAACATGGTTAATGCTACCACTAATCCTATATCTAAAGATACTCTATCTATTAATAATACTTTTACAAAAGAGAAAACTCCCATTATACCGCCGACTATTAGTCCTACTTGGAATTCTTTTGCAACAACATTCCATTTATCGTCAAAAGTAATTTCACCTAAAGAGATATTTCTAACTGCCAATGTAGAAGACTGAATTCCTGAATTACCTCCTGCTCCTGTTATCATAGGAATAAAGGAATTTAAAACTAAATATTGTAATAAGATCCAATTGTAATTTTCAATTATATTTCCTACAAATATCCCTGATATCAATAATACAACTAACCAAATCACTCTATCCATTGCCAATTTAAATGGAGTCTCAGACAAATAACCACCTTCAGATGGAGTCATAGATGCCATTATATGAAAGTCTTCTGTTGTTTCTTGTTCCATTACGTGTAAAATATCGTCAAAAGTTACTATACCAGTAAGTCTATTTTCCGTATCCACAACTGGAAGTGCTGATAAATCGTATTTTGAAAAAACATCTGCTACTTCCTCTTGGTCCGTATCGGTGTGTACGAAAATAATATCCTCCGACATTAAATCGTCAATTAATACATCCCTATTAGCTGTTACAAGCTCTCTTAGGGATACAACTCCTATTAGTTTTTTATTAGGTCCAAGTACATAGCAATTATATATTGTTTCTTTATCTAATCCATTTTTTCTGATATATAATAATGAATCTTCCACTGTCATTTGAGGCTTTAGAGAAATGTACTCTATTGTCATAATAGAACCAGCGGAATCCTCTTTGTAATTTAAAAATTGATTAATTAAATTTCTTTCATGGGAATCGGAATATCTTAGAATATTCTTAACGACATTAGCGGGCAATTCTTCTAATAAGTCTACCTTGTCGTCTAAATGTAGCTCGTCAATTATCGGATGCAATTCATCAAGTTTAATAGAGTCCACAATTCTAATTTTCTTGTTTCTGTCTAAGTTCGCAAATACTTCTGCTGCTATATCTTTATTCAAAAGCCTAAATACTATAATTAAGTCTTTGTCTTCTAATTTATTAATTATTTCCGCTATATCAGCTATGTGGAAATTTTGAATCTCCCTTTGAACTAAAGCGTAATCGCCGTTTTTTAAATATTCATAAATTCTATCCATCTTCACCATTCCTTTTTGAGATATTGACAAAATCGTCTCTCATAATTATTTCACTTGTTCTATTGTACTAGAAAGAAGAGAAAATTTGTAGTTTTTCTTTCGTTCCCTATGATATTTTGAAATAATATGGGTAAAAATTAATAAAGGAGGTACGAGATATGTATGATAAATTATTAGTGCCCATCGATGGCTCGGAAAGTTCAGACAAGGCTCTTGATAAAGCTATAGAACTAGGAAAAGAATTCGGTTCTGAAATCTACGTTTTATCTGTTATTCATGATGCATACATAATGAGAGCTACTTCTACTACCGCTCACTATGGAGTTGCGGCAAGTCAAACAGCAAATCAAGAGGTTATTAATAACGCAAAGAAAATTTTAAATGATGCTGAAAAGAAATTTGAAAACTATGATTTTCCACATTACACCATCTCTGTCATCGGCGATGCTGCTCAAGAAATTATGAAACTCGCACAAAAAAATGACATTCAACTAATTGTAATGGGAAATAGAGGTATCGGAGCATTTTCTAGAACTATTCTAGGTTCTGTATCTAATAAAGTGGTAAACTCAAGTCCTATTTCAGTTTTAGTTGTTAAAGATTAATTTTAAAAATACGTAGTTTTATATTATAAGGAGGAATAAATATGTTTAGTAAAATTTTAGTACCTATTGATGGATCAGAAAGTTCTAATAGAGCATTGGATAAGGCTATTAAACTAGGAAAACAGTTCAATTCAGAAATATACATCCTATCTGTAACACCTGAGATTAATATGATGAGATTCACTGCTAGTACTTCTCAATACGACGCCACAGTAAATCAAGAAGTAATAAATGTTACTATGGAGATTTTGGAAGAAGCAAAGGAAAAATTCGCTGATTATCCATTTCCTTTCTACTCTAATTATGTAGTAGGAGATGCTGCGAGAGAAATATTAAATTTTGCAAAAGACCAAGAAGTCAATTTGATTGTAATGGGAAATAGAGGTATGGGAGCATTTTCTAGAACTATTTTAGGTTCTGTCTCTAATAAAGTAGTAAATTCAAGTCCTGTATCAGTTTTAGTAGTAAAGGACGCACTGTGATTTATTATTTACCAGTGATTAACCTGATAACATTTTTATTATTTGCTCATGATAAAAGGGCCGCTCAGAAGAAAACTTGGAGGGTTAAAGAATTTTATCTCTTAGGGTTTGCCTTTCTAGGCGGCTCTTTAGGTGCTTATTTGGGCATGTACATCTTAAAACATAAAACAAAAAAACCAAAATTTAAAATTTTAATTTTAGCTTTTTTGATAATTCACATATTTTTATTTTATAAACTCATGATATAATCGAAGATTTTTAAAAATAAGTTATTGGTTATGGAAATCTGTTCTGGGTGAAATTGAACACCATATATTTTCTTTTCTCTATTTTCAATGGCTTCAATTATTCCATCTGGCGCTTTAGCTGCAATTTCAAATCCTTCTGCTAATGTTTTAATACCTTGGTGGTGTATGGAATTTACGTAAAGTTTTTCAGTTTCGAAAATTTCATCTAAGAATTTATCTTCCACAAGATTAATACTATGAGCAAAATCATCAGCTGTTTTCAACGCCACATGGCCTAAAACTCCATCTACTTGAGTAAATATATCTTGATATAAAGTTCCACCAAATACGACATTTATTAATTGCATACCTCTACAAATTCCCAATACAGGAATTCCTTTTTTTATTGCAGCTTTCAATAGAGCAATTTCTATTTCATCTCTTTCTAGGCACGTATCTGTCAGTTGAGGAAGAGGCTCCTCTCCATAGAAAAACGGATGTATATCACATCCACCAGTTAGCACCAATACGTCTATTTCATTAATATATTCATCTACTAATTCCAAGTTCTTTATAAAAGGAATTAAAAATGGCAATCCCCCTGCATTTTCCACTGCTCTAGGGTAATAAGAAATTATCCCATCGTGTTTTGGTAATTCACATACTTCAAAATTTTTTGTACTAATACCTACTTTTTTCATATATGCTCCTCGTTTAATATAAATAATAAATACTCCAATGCCTCATCTATCATCTTATAAGTAATGGAATGAGCACCATCAGAATGAAAAGAGTATACAATATTTTCGTCTCTAATTCCACTATCTTTTAATTTTTTTTGGAATCCTAACATAGCTTCTACAGGTATTATTGAATCTTCTTCTCCCACAAAAATAAGCATATTTCTATCATTAAAATTCTCTAGTTTTCCTATTGGGTCATATCCTCTGAAAACATCCAAATAGTTCTCGTCTAAACTAACATTTCCTGTTATATTTTCATAGAATTCTTCGTAGTTCATAATTGAATTGTAAATTATTGCTCCTTTAAGACCTAAATCTCTTACAAAAATTCCAGAAGATATTATCCCTCCCATGGAATGTCCACTAATAATCAAATTATTATAATCTATTTCTAGCTCATCTATAATATAGTCTTTGATTTCCCAATATTCCTCGATGGATTGGATTATAACATCAAAAATCTCCATATAAGAATCAAAATTTTCAGCTGTTCCTCTAACTCCATGTTTAATAACCTCAGGTAGTACTACTTGGAATCCATAATGGGCAAATATTGCACCAAAAAGTTCATATTTTTCAACTGATGAACTCCATCCATGATAATGAATTATAGTCTTATATTTTTCAAAGTATCCCTCTGGCCTATATACTACTAAAGGTATTTCTCCAACTTGCATCTCAAATCTATTTACTTTATAATTTTCCATTTATTCACCTAAAATTAAATCTCCCAATTAATTTCTCTTTTTCCCATTAACCTTAAGATCTCGTTAGTCTTGCTAAAATGTTTACAACCAAAAAATCCTCTATGAGCTGATAATGGACTTGGGTGTGGAGCTTTAAGAATATGATGTTTAGGATTAGAAATCAATTTTTCTTTTTCTTGAGCTGGCCTGCCCCATAATAGAAATATCACTGGATCTTCCCTTTCATTTAAAACTCTAATTACAGCATCTGTAAATATTTCCCATCCTCTATTTCTATGAGAGTGAGCTTCATGAGCTCTCACTGTCAAAACAGTATTTAAAAGCATCACTCCTTCTTGGGTCCATTTAACTAAATTACCACTTTTGGGTATAGGAATATTTAAATCATCATTTAGCTCTTTAAAAATATTCTCCAAGGATGGAGGCTTTTTAATCCCTTCTAAAACAGAAAAACTTAACCCATGAGCCTGGCCAATATTGTGATAAGGGTCTTGTCCTAAAATTACTACTTTGACATCTTTATAAGGCGTATAGTGAAATGCATTAAAAATGTCTAATGCTCTTGGAAATATTAGATGTTCATTATATTCACTTACTAAAAACTGTCTTAAATTTTTATAATAATCCTTTTCAAATTCATCTCCAATATAATTTATCCAATCATTGCTAATTTTTCCCATATCAAACCTCCAATAAACACTTTACCACATTAATTACATATTTTGAACTATGTAAATAAAAATTCCCTTTTATATTTGGCTAAAGGGAATAACATATTATAGAATTAATAATCTATTTTTTCTTCTAAAATTCTATTTTTTAAATCTAGGATTTTATTTTCAATTATCTTAACAGTTTTTATGAATTCTTCATCATTTTTTCCAGTTGGATCCTCTAGTCCCCAATCCTCTTCGTATTCACTAGGCATTATTGGGCAAACCACATTACAACCCATGGTTATGGAAATATCAATATTGGGCAATTCATTCAATAGTTTAGAATATTGAGTCTGTTCCATATTTATACCATATATTTCTTTCATAAGTCTAACAGCATCTTGATTAATTTCTGGCTTTGTTTCAGTTCCAGCTGAATAACTTTCAAAAACTTCAGATGCATAATATTTTCCCAATGCTTCTGCAATTTGGCTTCTACATGAGTTATGAACACAAATAAAAGCTACTTTTGGTTTTTTCATTATTTCTCCTCATTTCTAATTTTTTAGATAATTATTTCATTAATATTCTTTAATCATTATATCATTTAAATTCAATACATAAAATAAAAATCCCTCTGAACTAAAAAGCTCAAAGGGATTTAATTGAATTATTAATTTTTACAATTATCCAATGATTTTTGTAACAACACCTGATGCTACAGTTTTTCCACCTTCTCTAATTGCAAATCTTACTCCTGCGTCCATAGCAATTGGAGTGATTAGGTTTACTAAGAAAGTAGCGTTATCTCCAGGCATAACCATTTCTACGCCTTCTGCTAATTGGATATCTCCAGTTACGTCAGTTGTTCTGAAGTAAAATTGTGGTCTGTATCCGTTGAAGAATGGAGTGTGTCTTCCACCTTCTTCTTTAGAAAGTACGTATACTTCTGCTTCGAATTTTGTGTGTGGTTTAATTGTTCCTGGTTTAGCTAGTACTTGTCCTCTTTGGATGTCTTCTCTTTGAACACCTCTAAGAAGTAGTCCTACGTTGTCTCCTGCTTCTGCTTGGTCAAGAAGTTTTCTGAACATTTCTACTCCAGTTACAACTACTTTTCTAGCTTCGTCAGTAAGTCCTACGATTTCAACTTCGTCTTGAACTTTGATGACACCAGCTTCTACTCTACCTGTAGCAACTGTTCCTCTACCTGTGATAGAGAATACGTCTTCTACTGGCATCAAGAATGGATTGTCAACATCTCTTGCTGGTTGTGGAATGAAAGCATCTACTTCTTCCATCAATTTAACAATTTTGTCGCCCCATGGTCCGTCTGGCTCTTCAATAGCTTTAAGAGCTGATCCAACTACTACTGGAGTGTTGTCACCGTCGAAGTCGTATTCAGAAAGAAGATCTCTTACTTCCATTTCTACTAATTCAATTAATTCTTCGTCGTCTACTTGGTCTTCTTTGTTTAAGAAAACTACGATAGATGGAACTCCTACCTGTCTAGAAAGTAAGATATGCTCTCTAGTTTGTGGCATTGGTCCGTCTGCTGCAGAAACTACTAAGATAGCTCCGTCCATTTGAGCTGCTCCTGTGATCATGTTTTTAACATAGTCAGCGTGACCTGGGCAGTCTACGTGAGCGTAGTGACGATTTGGAGTTTCGTACTCTACGTGTGATGTAGAGATAGTGATTCCTCTTTCTCTTTCTTCTGGAGCCTTATCTATATTAGCATAATCAACTTTTTCTCCTGAACCATATCTTTGGTTTAGAACGTATGTGATAGCTGCTGTTAAAGTAGTTTTACCGTGGTCAACGTGACCAATAGTTCCAATATTTACGTGTGGTTTGTTTCTTTCAAATTTAGCTTTACCCATTATTATCCTCCTAATGTTTTAAATCTTCAAATTATTTTAATAATACATCATATTTGTGTTTTTTTCAACTGTTTACTAACTATTTAGACGTTCCTAAAACTTCTTCTTGAATGCTCTTTGGAACTGCTGCATAATGGTCAAATTGCATTGAATATGTCGCTCTACCTTGTGTGTTAGATCTTAGAGAAGTAGCATATCCGAACATCTCTCCTAGTGGCACATATGCTCTAACTACTTGTGCTCCAGCAACTAATTCCATACCTTCAACTTGTCCACGTCGAGAGTTTATGTCTCCAATAACATCTCCCATGTACTCTTCTGGCACTGTAACTTCAACCTTCATAGTTGGTTCTAGTAATTGTGGGTTCCCTTTTTTAAGCGCATCTTTAATAGCCATAGATCCTGCAATCTTAAACGCCATCTCTGATGAGTCAACTTCGTGATATGAACCGTCATAAAGTACTACTTTTACGTCTAAAACTTCATATCCACCTAATATACCAGATTTTAAAGCTTCTTCGATACCTTCATTTACTGCTCCGATATATTCTTTTGGAATAGCTCCACCAACTATTTTATTTTCAAATATATAACCTGAACCTTCTTCACCTGGCTCAACTTTGATTTTAACGTGTCCATATTGTCCACGTCCACCAGATTGTCTAGCATATCTCATATCAGATTCTGCTGGTTTTGTAATAGATTCTCTGTATGATACTTGTGGATTACCTACATTAGCTTCTACTTTGAATTCTCTTAGTAGTCTGTCTACAATGATTTCTAGGTGAAGTTCACCCATTCCTGCGATAATAGTATCTCCAGTTTCCTCATTAGTATAAGTTTTAAATGTAGGGTCTTCTTCAGCTAGTTTTATTAAAGCAGCACTCATTTTATCTTGTGAAGCTTTAGTTTTTGGTTCTATTGCAACTGAGATAACTGGCTCTGGGAAGTCCATGTCTTCAAGGATAATAATATCACCTTGGTCACATAGTGTATCTCCAGTAGTAGTGTCTTTAAATCCTACTGCTGCAGCAATCTCTCCTGCATAAATTTCTTCTCTTTCTTCTCTCTTATCAGCATGCATCAACATGATACGACCTATACGTTCTCTCTTGCCTTTTGAAGAGTTATACACGTATGATCCTGCTTTAAGTGTTCCTGAATAGACTCTAAAGTAACAAAGTTTTCCAACGAATTGATCTGTTACGATTTTAAATGCCAAAGCTGAAAATGGTGCTTTATCAGATGCTTCTCTGAGTTCTTCTTCCCCATCTTCATTTGTTCCTTTAACAGCTTCAATATCTGTAGGTGCTGGCAAGTAATCTATGATAGCATTTAGAAGGAGTTGAACTCCTTTATTTTTGTATGAAGAGCCACAAGTTACAGGTACAATTTGTACAGCTATAGTAGCTTTTCTAATTGCTCTTTTTAACATATCTTCAGGAATTTCTTCACCTTCAAGATATAACATCATTAATTCGTCATCAAAGTTCGATACTTGTTCTATTAGGTTTTCTCTATATTCTTCTGCTAAATCTTTTAATTCATCTGGAACTTCAGTAATCTCAATGTCGAATCCTGCATCATCTTTGTAGATTTCTGCTTCCATCTTTACTAAGTCTACCATTCCGATAAATTGGTCTTCTGATCCAATTGGAATTTGAATTGGAACAGGATTAGCATTTAGTCTGTCTTTGATAGTTTCAACTGAACGGAAAAAGTCTGCACCAACTACGTCCATTTTATTGATATGGGCTATTCTTGGAACGCCGTATTTATCTGCTTGTCTCCAAACAGTTTCTGATTGAGGTTCAACACCACTTTTAGCATCAAATAGAGATACTGCACCGTCTAGTACACGTAATGATCTCTCTACTTCTACAGTAAAGTCAACGTGTCCTGGCGTGTCTATAATATTAAGTCTATGTCCATCCCACATTGCAGTAGTTGCAGCGGATGTTATAGTGATTCCTCTTTCCTTTTCTTGTTCCATCCAGTCCATTTGAGATCCACCATCATGGGTCTCACCAATTTTATGGATTCTTCCAGTGTATAATAATATACGCTCA
>JAAYEN010000014.1 GCA_012728775.1 Tissierellia bacterium | reverse complement strand
TATGAGTGATAGAGAAAAAAGGCGAATTCTAGTATTATTGAGTAGTGTTGTAGTTTTATTAATAGCTTTGATGGTTTATTTGACATATTTTATGATCTTTGAAGGGGAAACATATAGATCTAGTAGTCTAAATCGAAGAAATACCATAGAAAGTGCAAATATATTAAGAGGCTCATTTTACGATAGGGACAATCAAGTTCTAGCTCAAACAATTATAAATGAAGACGGTAAAAAAATAAGATCATATAGTTATCCCCATTTATATTCCCACGTGATAGGTTATACTTTTCCTGACTTGGGAAAATCCGGATTGGAACTTACAATGGATGAATATTTAACCAATAGACATAGTACGGGAATTGGGGAAGCTATAAAGAAATTTTTTGAAAGAGAAAGCACTGGACATTCCATTAGGCTTTCCATTGATACTCAAGTACAACTAAAATCTTCTGAACTATTAGGAGATAATAAGGGAGCAGTAGTGGCATTAAATCCTAAAACTGGTGAAGTATATTCCATGGTAAGTAAACCAAACTTCAATCCAGCTAATCTTCGGGAAAATTGGGAAGAAATAAATGCGAGCGGAGAATCTCCATTATTTAATAGGGCAATAAATGGATTATATCCTCCAGGATCTGTCATGAAGGTAATTTCCACTGCATCAATTTTAGAAGGGAAAATTCCACTAGATTATATTCATACTGGAACTCAAATAATAGATGGATATGAATACAAAGATGCTACCAGCAGGCAATACGGAGAAATTGGATTAGAAGAAGCTTTTATTAGAAGCTTGAATACCTATTTTGTAGAAAAAATCCAAAAGGTAGGACAGAGTAATTTCGAACAAATGGCCAAGAAATTTATGTTTGAAGAAAATATTCCATTTGAATTGCCGATATCCAAATCTACTTTGAATTTTTCTAACTCTACTAATATGAATCAACTATCAGCTAGCTCTATTGGCCAAGGTAGAGTTCTTTCTACTCCAATAGAAATGGCTTTAATGGTATCAGCAATTGCAAATGACGGAGCTATTATGAAACCTTATTTAGTTAGTGAAATTATGAGGCCGGATGGTACAATTTTTAAAACTACAGAACCAGAAATTTTAAGCCAAGCTATCTCGCCAGAATTGGCTCAAGAGATAAATAAACTTATGATTCAAACTACCAATATAGGAACAGGAACTAATGCTTCGATAAGAAATATTCAAGTTTCCAGTAAGACTGGGACTGCAGAAAATGAAACAGGTAAAACTCACGCATGGTATGTGGGATTTGCACCTGCAGAAGATCCTGTAGTGGCTGTAGCAGTAATAGTTGAGCAAGGGGGAAGTGGAGGAGAAGTTGCCGCTCCAATAGGTAGAGATGTGATTATTTCAGTATTAAATAATATAAGTGTTTTGCAGTAGGTTCACATATAAAATTCCTATTATTTCTTTTGAAATAGTAGGAATTTTTTATTAAATAAAATAAATATTGCATTATTGGAATTAAGGAGTATAATGAAAATTAGGTAATAGATTACCTAATTGGAGGTGTTAATATTAATTTTTATGAAATAGACAAAAGACTACAAATTTATGCAAATTTATTTAGGGTTTCTAATAAATTACAAGCAAATATGGATAAAAGCATGGAAGAAATTACTTCCAAGCAGTGGTTTGTTTTAGGGGCTCTGGAATATTTTGATAGTTCACCCACATTAAAAGAGCTATCATCTCAGCTTGGATATTCCCATCAAAATACAAAACAATTACTAAACAAGCTGGAAGAAAAGGGATATGTAAGATTTGAAGAAGATCCAGCAGATAAGCGCTCTATTAGAATTTATGGAACTAATAAAATAAAAGAATGGGAACAGAGAAATACTAAAAATGCCCAAATGTTTATTGAGACTTTATTTGATGGTATTTCAAATGAAAATATTGAAATAGTATCTGATGTTTTAAATGAATTTTATAAAAGGTTAGATAAAATTTATGAAAAAATTTAGATTAATACTCATTATTATAGCTGTAATATTGAGTCTAGGATATTTTTCTTTAGACTATTTAGGAAAACAAGCTGGAAAGATATCTGTAGAGGAAATAGATTTTACTCAAATTCCTGACGGTGATTATATAGGAAAATACGAAATCAAACCTGTTTCAGTTGTGACAAATACTACTGTGATGGAGGGGAAAGTAATAGATATAAAACTGATAGAACATTTTAATGGTTTAGGCAAAGAGGGAGAAAAAGTTATTCCCATAATACTAGAAGAGCAAAGTCTAAAAGTAGACGTGATTAGTGGAGCAACGACTAGTAGCATGGCGATAATAAAATCTGTAGAAACTT
>JAAYEN010000334.1 GCA_012728775.1 Tissierellia bacterium | reverse complement strand
ATTCTAATTATTTTAAAACTTAGGCAAACGTTTAACGAAGGGGTGAAAAATGAAAGGAAATCTAGCGACAATATTTAATATACAAAAATATTCCCTCCATGATGGGCCGGGAATAAGAACTACAGTTTTCTTTAAAGGATGTCCCCTTTCTTGTAAATGGTGTCATAATCCTGAATCTATATCTAAAGAAATTCAGATTGTAAGAAATGAAAGCAGCTGCAGAATGTGTGGAAGTTGTATAATTGCTTGTCCTACTAAGGCATTAAAAATGAAAACAGATACTATCGAATTTGATAGATATAAATGCATATCTTGTGGTAATTGTGAAGATGTTTGTTACCACGATGCCATAAAAATCGTCGGCAAGGAAATGAGTGTAGAAGAAGTTTTAAAAGACATTCTAAAAGATAAAGTGTTTTATGATGAATCTGGTGGTGGTGTTACATTTTCTGGAGGGGAACCTTTAATGCAAAGTAGTTTCTTACTAGAGCTAGCAAAAAGATGTAAATTTGCAGGGATACACACTACTTTAGATACCAGTGGTTTTGCAAAATGGGAAACTCTAAAAAACATAATAAAATATATAGATTTGATTTTATACGATTTAAAAATAGTTGATGAAGAAAAGCATGTTGACTTCGTAGGCGCATCTAACAAAATAATTATTGAAAATCTACAAAACCTTAAAGATGAAAACGTGGACATTTTTTTAAGACTTCCAATTATCAAAGGAATAAACGATTCAGTTGAAGAAGCAATGGAAGTTTTAAAAATAATAGATGGAAATAATAATATTAAGCAAATAAATTTATTAGAGTATCACAAAATGGGAATGGAAAAGTATCCGCGGTTAGGAAGAAAGTATGAGTTGACTGGAGAAGAAAAACCAGATAAAGAAACGATTGACGCACTAAAAGATGTATATGAAAAAGCAGGATACAAGGTAGTTATTGGTGGATAATAGTTAATTATCATGGAGGGGGATAATTTTATGATGACAGATAGAGTAGCAAGATTGAAAGAAAAAAGTGTTAATACTCAACCAAGGATTTGTATGGAAAGAGCGGTTGCAGTAACAGAAGCATATCAAAAATATGCGGGTAGCGTTTCTCCCCAAGTTATGAGAGGAATTGCTTTTAAACAAATTATGGAAGACAAAACTATCTACATTGGAGATGACGAGTTAATAGTTGGAGAAAGAGGAGCAGAACCAGGAGCGACTTCTACATTCCCGGAATTATGTTGTCACACAGTAGAAGACTTAGAAGTAATGAATGCTAGAGAAAATGTAAACTTTACAGTTACAGAAGAAGATAAAAGAATCCAAAGAGAAATAATAATTCCTTATTGGGAAAATAGATCCACAAGATATAAAATGTTCCAAGAACTAGATCAAGAATGGATTGAAGCATATGAAGCAGGTGTATTCACAGAATTCATGGAACAAAGAGGCCCAGGGCATACATGTGGAGACAAAAAATTATTCCAAAAGGGAATGCTAGACTTCAAAAAAGATATCCAAGAATCTATCGATAATTTAGACTTTTTCAACGATCCTCAAGCTCTAGATAAAAGAGAATCTTTAAGATCTATGGATTTGGCATGTGATGCTATGATTATTCAAGGACAACGTCACGCAGAAAAAGCTAGAGAAATGGCAGAAGTAGAAACTGATGAGAAAAGAAAAGCTGAACTATTAGAAATCGCAGAGATTTGTGACCATGTTCCAGCGAATGCACCAAGAAACTTTAGAGAAGCTGTTCAAATGTATTGGTTCGTACACCTTGGAGTAGTAACAGAATTGAATCCATGGGATTCATATAACCCAGGTAGATTTGACCAACATTTATATCCTTTCTACAAAAAAGAAATTGAAGAAGGAACATTAACTAGAGAAGAAGCAGAAGAAATTCTTCAATGTCTATGGGTTAAATTTAATAATAACCCTGCACCACCAAAGGTAGGAATTACTTTAAAAGAAAGTGCAACATATTTCGACTTCTGTACAATCAACAGTGGTGGATTGACTACAGACGGAGAAGACGGAGTAAACGACGTTTCATACTTGGTACTAGACGTTATCAAACAAATGAGAATGTTACAACCAGGTTCTAACGTTCAAATAAGTGAAAAAACTCCCCAAGAATTCTTGAAAAAAGCTATCGATATTACTAGAACAGGTTATGGACAGCCTTCAATATTTAACGCAGACGCAGTGGTGCAAGAATTACTTTACACTGGAAAAAGT
>JAAYEN010000158.1 GCA_012728775.1 Tissierellia bacterium | reverse complement strand
GCTTAAGGATGGCAAAAAGGGATTCATAGAGATGGCTAATGAAGGAACATTATTTTTAGACGAAATCGGAGATGCTCCTTCATCTTTTCAAGTAAGATTATTAAGATTACTTGAAGAACGTGAATTTATGCGAGTTGGTGGTACAAAGCCAATTTCCGTGAATTTTAGATTAATAGCTTCTACAAATAAAAATCTATACAAATTGGTGAATGAAGGGAAATTTAGAGATGATTTGTTCTTTAGATTGAATTCATTTCCACTATACACTCTTCCATTGCGCTCCAGAAAATCAGATATAAATTATTTATTTAATTATTTTTTACCGATTATGTTTAATGATACGGGAATAACACTATCTCAAATAGTAGATATTGATGTGGAAAATTTTTTAAATAATTATGATTGGCCTGGAAATGTAAGAGAGCTTAAAAATATATGTTCATACATGCGCTCATTAAAAAAAACTACTATAAATTTGTCTGATTTACCAAGATACATGTTTGAAAAAGACACCGACAATATAACTCTATCAACAATTGAACGAGCTATATTAAAAATTATTAGTGAAAACCCAAATATAGGAAGAAATAGGATTGCAAATTTATTGCAAGAAAAGGAGATCAATATAGGTGAAGGGTCAATCCGCTCAATTATAAATAAACTTTCTGAAAATGGATTTATAATAGTTGGAAATACTAAAAGAGGATCTTCTATTACCGACAAAGGGTTATCAGTTTTGTAAAACAATAATAAAAGATAGAATTTGTTATAATAGAGTAAAAATAAATCGAAAGGAGACAGATATTGAAAAAATATCATTATCATTATCTTTATTATTTGTAATAATGCTATCAACACCTGTGTCAGCAAAAGATATCAGCATATATATTAATAATCAGAAAATTGAAACACCAGATGTACCATATATTAAGGCGGACAGGACATTGGTACCAATTAGGGTAATCTCTGAAAATTTAGGAGTAAGTGTAGATTGGGATAATGACAAAAAAGAGGTGTTGTTACAAAAGGACGCCAACAATATAATTCTTCCTGTTGGTAAAAATGTGTATATTCACAATGGAAAAGAAAAAAATACAGACATTGCTCCAGAACTAAAAAACGACAGGACATTTGTTCCCTTAAGACTTGTCGCAGAATTATATGGAAAGCAAGTAAATTGGGACCAAGATTCATATTCAGTTTTCATTAACAATCAAGGAACAGAGGTTATAATTCCAAAGACAGCCCAGACATAATAACTTCCAGGAAGCTAAAGTTGTGAGAGTCATTGATGGAGACACTATTGTAATCGATAGAGGCAGTGGCCAAGAAAAACTTCGTTTTATACTCATAGACACACCCGAGACAAAACATCCAAATAAGGGAGTTGAATACTTTGGTAAAGAAGCTTCGGCCTTTACGACCAATTCTTTAGATGGAAAAACTGTTTATATAGAAAAAGATGTATCTGAAACTGATAGATATAACAGATTACTTAGGTATGTTTGGATAGAAAAACCAACAACAGATGAACCAACAAATGAGGGAATTAGAAATAAATGTTTTAATGCAATTCTTTTACTTGGTGGATATGCAAATGTAACAACTTTTCCGCCAGATATTAAATATGTTGATTTCTTTAGGCAATTAGAAAAAGAGGGTAGAGAATCTAATACAGGCCTATGGGGAGATAGTGGAGCACCTGTAGAAGAGGTTCAAAAAGAAGTGCAAGAAGCCCCTAAGAGCACACCTAAAAACACAGGAGAGAAAGCCTATCTACATGCCAATGGTAAAATTATAGGTAACAAGAATTCAATGATTTATCATATTCCTACAGGAAGAGATTATGACAAGGTAACATACAGAAATGCGGTGTTCTTCAATACAGAAGCAGAAGCACAAGAAGCAGGTTATAGAAGAGCAAAGAGATAAATCTAAAAGAAATCATAGAAATTATAGACCTCAGAGTAACCTCTGGGGTTTTCATTGTTAAAAGTGGCTTGCATGGAGAAAAGGAAAAGAGAAGTCTTGCATCTATTTGACTTTTAATAGTTAGTCTTTTCTTGTAGATAATTTATCATAACAAGTGCAACATAAAATAAACTCATAGCTAATCAGCTGTGTTAATATGTAAGTGACCAAACAAAACATATTAAAAGGAGCGATTAACTATGAGCTATAACCATCTTACCATAGAAGAAAGATCTTGTATTTATCAATTTTTAAATTTAGGAATGAGTATAAGGGAAATTTCACAAGTACTCAAAAGGTCACCTAGTACAATATCTCGAGAAATTAAAAGAAATTCTTCTAAAATAAAAGTTAGTAGAGGAAGTTATACTAAGTACTTCCCAATAAAGGCAAATGACAAATATATTGAAAGAAGGAAAGATTGCCATAGGAAAAGTAAATTTTCTAAAGATATTATTGATTATTTAACTATAAAGATTAATGAACATTGGTCTCCTGAACAAATATCACATAGGAGTACAAATACAATCAATCAAGTCCCCTCAACATCAACCATATATAGGCTCATACACGCAAAAAAGCTGCCAAAAACTAGTATGGAAAATTTGAGAAGGAAAGGAAAATTTAAAAGATTATCAGAAAAAAGAGGAAAATTCAACGATAAAGGGAGAACTATTAAGAAAAGGCCTAAAGAAATATACAAAAGACAAGAGATAGGTCACTGGGAAGCAGATACAGTGGAATCAGGCAGATTAGATCATAAAAGAAAAAGTGGATATTGTTTTGTAACTTTAGCGGAAAGAAAATCTGGATATTATGTAGCAATCCTAGTTGAAAATAGAAAGTCAGAAAATGTAACACCTGCAATAATCAATGCGTTAAAAGATTTACCAAAAGAATTAGTAAAAACAATAACTTTTGATAGAGGTAAAGAATTTTCAGAATTTGAGATAATAGAAAAGGAATTAGGATGTAAAACTTATTTTTGTGACCCCTACTGTGCATGGCAAAAGGGCACAAATGAAAATAGTAACGGACTTTTAAGAGAGTTTTATCCTAAGGGTATGGATTTATCAGAAGTAAATATAGATGATTTAAATTATAACATAAAGTTAATGAACAATAGACCAAGAAAGTGTATAAAAGGTAGTGTAAAATATTTTGTGTATCGGCTTATCCTGATTAAGATAATCGATACATTTTTCATGTTAATTTAAAATTGTATCCTAGTGCTTTTGTAGAGATCGTGTAATACAACTTCTACTTAAATTTTCGCATACTAAAATTGATATGTCAATATCATTTAGGTATTAAATTCTGCCTTCGAAAAATATGGATAATTGAGATCTTATTAAATCCCAATTTTTTATCCTATATGTCCACTTTTGTGAAGCATCTATCATTGCTAAATATAGACTTTTTGTTAGTGAAAAGTCGTTTGGAAATATTGCCT
>JAAYEN010000287.1 GCA_012728775.1 Tissierellia bacterium | reverse complement strand
ATGTCTGTGTTCTACTTCGATATATTTAATAAATCTAGAATTGTGAAATATATTTTACACTGTTACTAAAAAAATATTTGTTAAGTCTATTGACAATTAAATTAATATTTTGTATTATAAGTAAAATCGTTGAATTGGATAAGTAAGTTTCTTAAAATCTTTTAGAGAGTCGGGTCAGGTGAAATCCGATAGATGGAGAGTTTCTGAATAGAACCAATGAGATTAAATCCGGAATTTAGTATGGATTTACGGTTCTGTACCGTTATACTTAGAGATAGCATTATTTGCTAAATAGAGTGGTACCGTGGATGTATATTCGCCTCTTTTCCTTTGTGGAAGAGAGGTTTTTTAATTTTTTAGGAGGAGATTAAATGAATTATGGTTGTCAGTCGATGGTGGACAAAATAACAGATGTTATGATTAAACGTCCCCAAGAAGCCTTTAAAAATCAAGAATTTATAAATGAAAATTATGAGGCATGTAAATATTACGGAATTCCTGATCTAGAGAAATGTATTGAAGAATATGAAGTTTTCGAAAATGTCTTAAAAGAAAATATAGAAAATATTTGGTATCTTCCTAAAGACGATATAACAAATTTGGACTCCATATATGCTCACGACTCTTTAAAAATTACTAAAAGGGGAGCTATTTATTTTAATATGACCAAAGACGTAAGGAAAAATGAATCTACTGCAGCAGAAAAGTATCTTACTTCCATCGGAGTTCCTACATTAGGTTATATTACTGAACCAGGTAGAATGGAAGGTGGAGATGTTCTTTGGTTAGATGATAAAACCGTAGCAATTGGTTTGGGTTATAGAACTAATGAAGAAGGAATTCGTCAATTCACTGAGTTGACTAAGGATTTTATAGATGAGGTTATTACCGTTCCTCTACCTCACGCTGTTGGAGATGGTGAAGTGCTTCACCTTATGAGCTTAATCAGTCCAGTGGCAGACGATCTGGCAGTAGTTTATTCTAGATATATGCCAATATTTTTTAGAAATATGCTCATCGAAAGAGGAATTGAATTGTTGGAAGTTGATGATGATGAATATGACTATCTAGGATGCAATGTTTTGGCTCTTGCGCCAAAGGTATGTGTACTAATTGATGGTATACCTAAGATACAAAAAAAATTAGAAGATGCTGGATGCAAAGTTTACACTTATCCAGGGGAAGAAGTTTCTATAAAAGGAACAGGGGGAGTTACTTGCTTCACTTGTCCAATATCAAGAGTAAAATAATTTAAGGGAGAATGATAAAAATGTATACACACATGATTGTTAGAACACCGTCAAAAAGTATGGTAAAAGGATTAAGAAGAGAACATGCTGGTACACCAGATTATGATAAAGCTTTAGAGCAGCACAAAAAATACATTGCTGCCCTAGAATCTTTGGGAATGGTAGTAGATGTACTTCCTCCACTGGAAGATTATCCAGATTCTTGTTTCGTAGAAGACGTGGCTGTAGTTACTGAAAAAATGGCAATTATTACAAATCCAGCCACTGAACAAAGAAATGGGGAAAAAGAATATATTGTAGAATCAATTAAAAAGTATTTTCCAGAAGAACATATTCACTACATCACTGAGGGATACGTAGAAGGTGGGGACGTAGTCAGATGTGACGATCATTTTTATTTAGGTGAGTCTGACAGATCTAGTGAAGAAGGAAGAAAACAATTTATAGAAATTTTGGAACAATATGGTTATACTGGTTCATCTGTTCCTACGGAAAACGGATTGCATATTGGTTCTGATATGATGTATATAAAAAACAATAACTTAGTAATTACAGGAGATTTTGTAGATATGCCAATTTTCGATCAATATAACAAAGTAGTTGTAGATGAGAACGAAGCATATGCTGCAAATGTAATGTGGGTTAACGATACAGTTTTAATGGCAGAAGGTTATCCAAAGACACAAAAAGCTATTGAGGATCTGGGATATAAGACATTACTTTTGAATAATTCTGAATTTAAAAAGATTGACGGAAGTGTTACTTGTCTATCTTTAAGATTCAAACCATTAATTTAATAGATGCAATTATCTTCGACAATTTAAATTGTCGAAGATTTTTATTGGAAATAATAGATATTTACTAAATATTTTATGAGTACATATTATTTACCTATCATTAATATATTCACATTTTAAAATATGATATAATAATACTAGGTGAATTTTTATGGATTTTGTGCATTTACACGTGCATTCGGAGTATAGCTTGCTAGATGGGTCTGCTCGGATTCGAGATATGGTTTCTCGAGCAAAGGAATTGGGAATGAATTCCCTTGCCCTTACTGACCACGGCTCCATGTACGGGATTTTACAATTTTATAAAGCTTGTAAAGATGAAGGTATTAACCCTATTTTAGGTTCAGAAGTTTATGTCACCCCTGGTGATATGTCTGATAAGAACCAAAGAAATAGGCAATATTTTCATCTAGTTTTACTTGCAGAAAATAATATAGGATATCAAAATTTAATGAAAATCGTATCCATTGGGAATGTGGATGGATTTTATTACAGACCGAGAGTTGATTATGAAGTATTAAAAAAATATTCTGAAGGAATAATAGCTACTAGTGCTTGCCTTTCCGGGGAAGTTCAAGAGTATCTTCTTAGAGGAGATTATGACACGGCAAAAGAAAAGGCATTATTCTATGAGGGCATTTACGGTAAAGGAAATTTTTTCTTAGAACTTCAAGATCATGGAATGGAAGAACAAAAAATAATAAACGAAAGATTATTAAAACTTTCTGAAGATACAAAAATAGAATTAATCGCTTCTAACGACTCTCACTATTTGAAACAAGAAGATTACATTGCCCATGATGTGCTTTTATGTATACAGACGGCAAAAACAATAAACGACGAAAATAGAATGAAGTTTCCTTCTAGCGAATTTTATTTAAAATCTCCCGAAGAGATGTATGAACTATTTCCATATGCTCCTCAGGCATTGGAAAACACACAAAAAATAGCAGACAGATGTCATGTGGATATTGAATTTCACAAGACAAAATTACCTCATTTTTTTGCACCAGAAGGATATGAAAATGAAGATTATTTAAAAGAGTTAATAGAAGAAGGCTTAATAAAACGCTACGGAATTATCACACAAGAAATTCAAGATCGTTACGAATACGAATTTAATACCATATTAAATATGGGCTATGTAGATTATTTTTTAATTGTTTGGGATTTTGTTAGATTCGCAAAAGAACAGGGAATTCCAGTAGGACCTGGTAGAGGTTCTGCTGCAGGATCTATTATTTCTTACGCTTTGGAAATTACTGGTGTAGATCCTTTGGAATACAACTTACTTTTTGAGAGATTTTTAAATCCTGAAAGAGTGTCCATGCCAGATATTGATATAGACTTTTGCTACGAAAGAAGAGAAGAAGTAATAGATTATGTAATAGAAAAATATGGCTCAGATAAAGTAGCACAAATAGTGACTTTTGGTACTATGGCAGCTAAGGGAGCTATTAGAGATGTTGGACGTGCCCTTGATGTAGCCTATGGAAAATGTGACAGTATTGCAAAAATGGTTCCCAATGCACTTAATATTACCTTGGAAAAAGCGTTGGAAACTTCCAAGGAACTTAAACGTGCATACGATGAAGACTTTGAGGTTAAGAGAATTATTGACATCGCTTTGGCCGTGGAGGGATTGCCAAGACATACATCTACCCACGCTGCTGGCGTTTTAATAACGGGATCTGAAGTGACAGATTACGTTCCCCTTACTCGTAATGACGAAATTATTTGTACTCAATTTAATATGATTGAGTTAGAAGAATTAGGGCTTTTGAAAATGGACTTTCTAGGCCTTAGGACTCTAACTGTAATTCAAGATTCTCTAGAAGCT
>JAAYEN010000121.1 GCA_012728775.1 Tissierellia bacterium | reverse complement strand
TATGGAACATTCAGTAGGTATGGAGTAGCATCTGTTGCAAATTCTTTTGATCAACTATCAATAACCAGTGACAACCTAGAAGAAATATATAATTTAGCAAATATTTTAGCTAGTAAAGATGACAAGGACCAAAACTCTATAAAAAACTATTCTTTTACATCAGATTTTTCTACATTAAAATATTCGAATATGAAAATTGCTATACCAAAAGAAATTTACACTTTAATAGAAGATTCTAATATCATTTCAAATTTCAAGAAAATAGTTGATAAATTGAAAGAAAAAGGTATTACTATTGAAGAAATTGGAAATGAATTTTTACAAAATAGTCTAAAAACATATCTAATTTTATCAAATATCGAAATTAGTTCCAACATGTCTAGGTATGATGCATTAGTTTATGGTTATAGAACTGAAGAATATGACACTATTGAAGAAATGTATGGTAAATCTAGACAAGAAGGTTTGGGAATAGATATGAAAACTAGAATTTTACTAGGCAACTATTTAATAAGTGCACAACAAAAAGAAAAGAATTACAATACTGCGATTGAAATGAGAAAATCCATTAAAAATATGGTAGATGAAATTTTTGAAAATTATGATTTAATAATGACTCCTACTATTTTATTTGACTACAGTAAATATTCTAACATGGATAATCTTACAGATTTATTTAAAAATGAATTATTTACTCATCTTCCTAATTTATCAGGTAATCCTGCAATTCAAGTGCCTATTTCCCAAGGCAATGGTTTGCAGCTCATAGCAGGAAGATTAAAGGATATAGATGTTTTCAAAGGAAGTAAACTTGTAGAGGAGGCAAGAAATGAATAATAAAACCATTGTAGGTTTAGAAATCCACGCACAACTAAATTCTAAGACTAAAGCATTTTGTACTTGCCTAAATGATAATAACTTAGAACCTAATACTGCTACTTGTCCTGGATGTTTAGGCATGCCAGGCGCATTACCAATTATAAATAAGGAAGTAGTTATCTTAGCTATTAAAGCTGGATTAGCTTTTAATTGTAAGATTAATAATGAATCAACTTTTGAAAGAAAAAAATACTTTTATCCAGATTTACCAAAAGGATATCAAATAACCCAATCTGAAATTCCAATTTGTTCCGATGGATATATTGAAGTCAAAGATTCCAACGGAAAGAATAAAAAAATTAACATAGAAAGAATTCAAATAGAAGAAGATACGGGAAAATCACTTCATTCTAACGATGGATTTGTATATATGGACTATAACAGAAGCGGAGCTCCATTAATCGAAATTATTACCAAACCAGATATAAATTCTCCTCAAGAAGCAAGAGAATTTTTAATAAAGCTTCGAAATACTCTTACTCACTTAGGAGTAAACGATGGGAAAATGGAAGATGGTTCTTTAAGATGCGATGTTAATGTAAATATTTTAAATGAATTAACTGGAGAAAAGACTAGCATAATTGAGGTTAAAAATATCAATTCATTTAGTGCTGTAGAAAAAACAATTGAGTTTGAAGTAGTTAGACAAACTAAGCTCTTAGAATCTGGAGCAAATGAAGTACGTTCTACAAGAAGATGGGATGACTCTTTAGGCGAAACAGTTATTATGAGAGAAAAGTTATCAGCAGACGACTATATGTATTCTAAAGATGGTGATATACCTAACTTAGTTGTTTCTGATGAGTTAATAGATGAAATTAAAAACAGTATGCCTGAATTGATAGAAGAAAAAAATCTAAGACTTCAAAGTGAATACAAATTAAGTGAATATGATGCAGGTATCATTAGTAGTGATACAGATCTATCAAATTATTTCGAAAAAATTGCAGAAAAAATTAATAATTACGACCTAATATCTAATTTTATTATAAATGACTTACTAAGACGCATGAATGATGAAGGTAGTACAATAGAAGACTTAAGATTTACTCATTTGGAATTTATTAATCTATTAAATTATTTGGATAAAGGAGAAATTAACAATAATACTGCTAAAAAAGTATTTAGAAAAATGTTTGAAGAGGGGGTTAATCCTTCAAAATATATTTCAGATAATAATTTAATTCAAATAGGAGACGAAAGTGAAATAGAGAACATGGTAAAAGAAGTATTAACTGAAAATCCAGACTCTATTAAACAATATCTTGAAGGAAAAGATAGAATTTTAGGTTTTTTAGTTGGACAAGTTATGAAAAAGTCCAAAGGAAAAGCAAATCCCCAATTGGTAAATGAACTTATAAAAAGTAATATAAAAAATGATGTATAACTATACTTTTTTGTGATTTTATGATATCATAATACAGTCGATTACTTTGTGTTGCGTACCTCGGCGCCCACTAGGTAACTCGAGAAAATTAATAATACATGGAGGAAAAAATGTTAACTAAAGAAGAAAAGAAACAAATTATCGATGAATACAAAATTAATGAAAATGATACAGGTTCGGCAGAGGTTCAAATTGCTATATTAACCCATAGAATCCGTTTATTGACAGAACATTTACAAACACACAAAAAAGATCATCATTCTAGAAGAGGACTTTTAAAAATGGTAGGTATGAGAAGAGGTCTTCTTAAATATCTAAGAGAAAAAGACATTGATGGTTATAGAGAGCTTATAAGTAAATTAGGATTAAGAAGATAAGAGTGGGGATTCCCACTCTTTAATTGTAATGGAGGATTTTATGGAGAAAAAATTTTCATATGATTTAGCAGGTAGAAAGCTAGAAGTTTCAATAGGAAAAGTAGCTGAACAAGCATCAGGAGCATGTTTAGTAACTTATGGAGATACCGTTGTATTGACAACAGCAACTGCTTCTAAAGCACCTAAAGAAGGAATCGATTTCTTTCCTCTTACTGTGGAATACGTTGAAAAATCATATGCAGCAGGAAAAATTCCTGGAGGATTTATCAAAAGAGAAGGTAGACCAACAGAAAATGCGACACTAACCTCAAGATTAATTGATAGACCTATTAGACCACTTTTTCCTGAAGGTTATAAAAATGACGTTCAAATAATATCAACTGTACTTTCTACTGACGTAGATAATATGCCAGAAGTTGTTGCAATGAACGGAGCTTCGATAGCTTTATCTATATCAAATATACCTTTTTTAGGCCCAATTGGATCAGTTGTAGTTGGATATATAAATGGTGAATATATCATTAATCCAAATTTTGAACAAAGAAATAAATCAGAAATGCAATTGGTTATTTCAGGTACGGAAAAAGCAATTATGATGATTGAAGCAGAAGCTAAAATATTAGATGAAGAGATTGTATTGGGTGCTATATTAGCAGGTCATGAAGAAATAAAAAGAATATGCAAATTTATCGATGAAATTTCTAAAGAATATTCAATAGAAAAATCTGAAGTAATAAAACCAGAATTTAATGAAGAGTTATTCAATAAAGTAGAAGAATTTGGTAGAGAAAAAATTTCCCTTGCTATGAAAAATAGCGATAAGATTGCTAGAGTTGAATTAACTGAACAAGCAAAAGATGATATTCATGCTCAATTTGATGAGGAGTACGAAGACGATGTAAAATTAATTAGTGAATATATCGAAAATATTATTTCTGAAGTCTTTAGAGAACAAATAATAAATGACAAAGAAAGACCAGATGGTAGATCTTTTGATGAAATAAGAAATATATGGTCCGAAGTTGGAATTTTACCTAGAGCTCATGGTTCAGGACTATTTACTAGGGGACAAACTCAGGTTCTATCAGTTCTTACATTAGGCTCAGTTGCTGATGAGCAGACTTTAGATGGATTAGATGGAGAAGAAAATAAAAGATATATGCATCATTATAATTTCCCGCCTTATTCAGTAGGTGATACTAGACCTCTTAGAAGTGCCGGAAGAAGGGAAATAGGACACGGTGCTCTTGCAGAAAAAGCATTATTACCTGTAATTCCTAGTGAAGAGGAGTTTCCATATGCAATTAGGGTAGTATCTGAAGTATTAAGTTCTAATGGTTCATCATCACAAGCGAGTGTTTGTGGATCAGCTCTTGCTTTAATGGACGGAGGAGTTCCTATTAAGGCTCCTGTAGCAGGGATTGCAATGGGATTAATTAAAGAAGAAGATACTGTAGCTATATTAACTGATATCCAAGGCTTAGAAGACCATTTAGGTGATATGGACTTTAAGGTAGCTGGTACAAGAGAAGGTATTACAGCTATTCAAATGGACATCAAAATTGACGGAATTGATGAAGAAATTTTAAGAGAAGCTTTAGAAAAAGCAAAGATAGCTAGACTTCAAATTCTAGATAAGATGCATGAGACTATATCAAATCCACGAGAAGAGTTATCAAAATTTGCACCTAAGATTTACACAATGACAATTGATCCTGAAAAAATAGGAGAAGTTATTGGATCTGGTGGTAAAACTATAAATAAAATTATAGATGAAACTGGTGTAAAAATAGATATTGAGGACGATGGTAGAATATTCATTATTTCAGAAGATAAAGAAAATGCTGACAAAGCTATTGAAACCATCGAAGCAATTGTGAAAGAAATAGAAGTAGGCGAGATTTACAAAGGTAAAGTAATGAGACTTACGAATTTTGGAGCATTTGTAGAATTAGTTAAAGGCAAAGAGGGAATGGTTCACATTTCTAAAATTGCTCATGAAAGAATCGATAAAGTTGAAGATGTATTAAAAGTCGGAGATCTTATCGATGTAAAAGTAATTGAAATAGACAAAATGGGCAGAATTAATCTGTCTAGAAAAGCTTTACTTCCTAGACCCCAAAAAGAAGATAATGTAACAAATAATTAATTTTAATAGGTTATATAGTAATTTTAGGGTACATTAACTATATAACCTTTTTTATTAATAAGTAATTTATTTAAAATTTATGACTGGAGGTACTCATGGCAGTGCGTATTGAAAACGAACAAGGTACTATTATAATCGATCCGGAAGTAATATCTACTATAGCAGGTTATTCAGCTTTAAAGAGCTATGGAATTGTTGGAATGGCCTCTAAAAATACAAAAGAAGGAATTTTTGAATTATTAAAGTTAGATTTTATTTCCAAAGGAATTGTTGTTAATATTGAGGATGATATTATTACAATTGATTTGAATGTAATATTAGAGTATGGCATGCAAATAGAAGTAGTAGCTCAAAATATTGTAGATAACGTAAAATATAATATTAAAAACTTGACTGGACTAGAAGTTGAACATGTAAATGTAATTGTTCAAGGAGTAAGAATAGATCAATAATGGAGGAAAATAAGTGCACGAAATTGATATAAATATGTTAAAGAACTCCATCCTTGCAGCTTCGAACAATTTGGCAATTAATAAGACTGAAGTTAATAATTTGAACGTATTTCCTGTACCAGACGGCGATACAGGAACTAATATGAATATGACAATAAAGTCTGCAATTAAAGTGGCAAATGAAAGTAATGCTGAAACTATCAAGGAATACATGGAGAATTATAGCAAAGGCTCTTTATTGGGAGCGAGGGGTAATTCAGGAGTTATACTTTCCCAATTGATTAGAGGTTTTGTAGAAGCTATACCAGCGAAAGAACCTTCATTAAAAGTTTCAGATTTGACTAGATGTCTAGTTAGGTCTTCAGAAGTTGCATATAATGCTGTAATGAAACCTACTGAAGGAACCATTTTAACGGTTGCAAAAGATATTGCTAAAGCATCAAAAAAGTTTCCTAAAAATAATAAAAATATATTAGAATTTTTAGACTTTGTTTATAAAGAAGGCGAGAAGTCTTTGGCTAGAACACCAGACTTACTACCTATATTAAAGGAATCGGGAGTAGTAGATGCAGGTGGTAAAGGATTATTATGTATATTTGAAGGTGTTTTAAAATACCTTCATGGAGATAATAATATTTTAAATACAGATTTTTTTGATGAAACATCAGAAACTATAACTTCGGAGAAAAATAGTTTTAAAGATGAAAACATCGAATTTGGTTATTGTACTGAATTTATTTTAAATGTAGATAAAAATAAAAAATTAGACAATATCGAACTAGAATTAAAAAATCATTATTCAAAAATGGGAGATTCTATAATGGTAGTAACATCGGCAGATGTTGTTAAAGTACATTTCCATACAAACAATCCTGGAGCTGGATTGGAAAAAGCGCTGGAATATGGTGTATTATCTGATATTAAAATTGATAATATGAGAATACAACATAATGAACTTATGTTTTCACCAGAAGAATATGATAAGACTAGAGAAGAAAATCATGCTCATGATCCAATAGAAGAAAAACCTTATTATCAAAATGCCTTTATTACAGTATCATCAGGAGATGGATTCGATGAGATTTTTCAAAGTTTAAATGTTGCAAAAATAGTTTCCGGTGGGCAAACCATGAATCCAAGTACAGAAAACTTACTTTCTGCAGTTAATGAAATAAATGGGAAGAATATATTTATTTTACCTAATAACTCAAATATCATTCTTGCAGCAGAGCAGGTAAAATCCCTATCGGAAAAAAATGTATTTGTTATTCCTACGAAAAGCATGCCTGAAGGTATTACTGCTATTTTTTCAAGTATGAATGAAGAAGATCCTAATAATGTTGTATCCAATGCCGCTGAAGCTATTTCAATGATGAGAACAGGTGAAGTTACATTTGCAATAAGAGGGACAACTTTTAATGGAGAAGATATAGATGAAGGTGATATAATTGGTATTACCGAAAAAAATATTATTTCAAAAGGACAAGATGTAGCTTCTGTTTCTAAAAAATTGATTGAGTATATGAGAACTGACGATTATACCTTATTGTCCATTTATTATGGTAAAGATACCCCAGAAGATGAAGCTGAAATGTTAAAAGAAGAATTGGAAAAATCATATCCAGACATGGATATTGAGTTAACATATGGAGGACAGCCACTTTATTATTATATAATATCTGTTGAATAATGAATTTTTTGAGAAATATTAAAATTTCAGTATTAAAAGGAGTTGGTCCAAAGAAGGAACAACTCCTAAACAAATTAAATATATATTCAATTTTTGATTTACTAACATATTATCCAAAAAGTTATGAAGATATGAGTCAAATTTCTATGCTAAAAAACCCTTCAGAAGAAAAGGGTTTGTTTCACTTGGAGGTAATTTCACCGCCAACTGTTAGACAAGCTAGAGGTGGATTAAATATTCTAACGGTAAATGTCACAGACGGAGTTACAACTGGAGAATTAATTTATTTTAATCAGTCTTTTATGGAAAAATATTTCAAAAAAGGATATAAATTATTTATTTACGGTAACGTCAAAAAAAATGGATTTACATACCAAATTTCATCAGGGAAAATAATGAATAGAAAAGATATAGGAGGTTTAAATCCTGTATATGGGCTTACATCTGGATTATCTAATAATGAAATATCCAAGTTTACACTAAATGCTATAAAGGACTATAAAGATGAAATAATAGATATATTACCTATTGAAATAAAAAATAGATACAATCTTTTAGATTTAAATAATGCAATCGAGAAAATTCATTTTCCAGAGTCCATAGAGATATTATCTAAATGTAGAAATAGATTAGCTTTTGATGAATTGCTTATTCTGCAAAGTGTAATTGAAGGTAATAGTTTTAGAAATAAATTACGTTTTAGTCCTAAAATGGAAGATATTTTTGAAGATGAAATTACTTCTTTTATTAAAAATCTCAGCTTTATATTAACTAATGCGCAAATCAGAGTTATAAGTGAAATTATCAAAGATATGACGTCTCCAATGGGAATGGATAGACTTCTCCAAGGAGATGTGGGCTCAGGAAAGACTGTTGTTGCATCAGTAGCTTTATTATTTTCTAAACTTAATGGATACCAATCCGCATTGATGGCTCCAACAGAAATATTAGCTAGACAACATTATAATTCTATTATTTTATTATTTGAAAACATGAATATTAATGTTGAACTTCTTACTGGAGATATAAAGCCAAAAGACAAAGAAATAATAGTAAATAAATTACAAAGTGGTGAGATTGATATTATTGTAGGAACTCATGCTTTAATCCAAGAAAATGTTAAATTTAATAACCTTGCATTGACTATTATTGACGAACAACATAGATTTGGTGTAAATCAACGAAGAGAATTATACTTAAAGGGAAAACACCCTCACAATTTAGTTATGACAGCTACTCCAATTCCTAGAACCCTAGCACTGGTTATTTACGGAGACATGGAGATATCAGTTATTGACGAACTTCCACCTGGAAGAAAACATATTGATACATTTGTAGTTGATTATTCTTACATGGATAGATTAGATAAATTTATAATTAACCAGATTAAAGAAGGTAGACAAGTTTTTGTGGTTTGTCCTTTAATAGAAGAAAGTGATATGCCTTTAAAATCTTTAGAAGAAGTTTTTAAACATTATACTTCTGACAAGTTTGTTAGAACAGGTATAAAAACTCGTTTTCTACATGGTAAAATGAAAAACGATGAAAAACAGACAATTATGGAAGAGTTTTCAAGAAATGAAATACAAATTCTAGTTTCCACAACAGTTATTGAAGTCGGAATTGATGTGCCTAATGCGTCCTTAATGATAATATATGATGCAGATCGTTTTGGACTTTCTCAGTTACATCAATTACGAGGTAGGGTAGGTAGAGGAACTAATAAGGCTTTTTGTGTTCTAATTAATAATAATAAGTCTGAACAATCTTATAAAAGAATGAAAGTTATGCAGCAGTCAAATGATGGATTTTTTATTGCTGAAATAGATTTAGAACTTAGAGGTCAAGGTGAATTAATGGGCACAAGACAACATGGAGTTCCTGATTTAAAATTCATTAATTTGAAATTAGATTCTAAACTTATTGAGTTAATAAAGAGAGATTATAAGAAGATAATTAGCATAATTGACAATTATCCAATATTAAAAAAAGAATTGAATAAATACATTGAAGAAGTCTCTAAAACTTTAAATTCAGAAGAAAATTAGCTTGTTAAAGACTATTTCTTGTGCTAATATCTTATTAAGGAGTATTATGAGGATAATTACAGGTAGTAGAAGAGGTCTAAAATTGATTGGCCCAAAAGGCGACCATACAAGACCTACTGAATCAAGAATTAAAGAATCATTATTTAATATTTTAGGAAATGTTGTTGATTCAACAGTTTGCGATTTATTTTCAGGCTCAGGAGCCATAGGTTTAGAGTTTTTAAGTAGAGGAGCGAAGTTAGTATATTTTGTTGAAAACGATACTAATGCTTTAGTAGCTTTAAAAAGTAATTTAAATAAAGCAAAGTTACCCAATTATAAAATTATTGAAAAAGATTATATAATTGCTTTGAGTGAAATTGCAAAAACTGAAATTCCCTTTAACTTTATCTATATTGATCCTCCCTATGATGCAATTAATATTTACGAAACATCATTAAAAATAATAAATCAATTAGATATATTTCAAAAAAGTTTGATTATTGTGGAAAGCGATATTAATACAGAAATAAACAATATACAATTATTTGATGTGATTGATAAAAGAAAATACAGAAATACGATATTATATTTTCTTAGGAGGAATTAATTTGAAGGTTATTTATCCTGGGAGTTTTGACCCAGTTACCAATGGGCACATGGATCTTATAAAAAG
>JAAYEN010000288.1 GCA_012728775.1 Tissierellia bacterium | reverse complement strand
TTCAATTACTAGATTATTTAAATTCATTTCACTTTGGTTTCTTACAGTTATAGGCCAGGAATATTCGTCAGCATGAAAATAAGGAGTTTCATGAAAACTATTTATTAGTATTCCTTTCTTATTTGTAGGACTGCCTTTTTGAATATTTGCAGAAGGTATATCACTATATAGCTTAAAAACCAGACTATCTGTGTGAGTATAAATTGCGCCATCTTTTTCAGTATAGCCATATTTTTCCAACAAAGTATTAGTAAATTTGAAATCCATCGTATTTGTTATATTTGTATTCAAAGGAGCACCAGGAAAGCGAAGTTTTAACTGGGCTACATCTGTCTTAGAGTTGGTGTTTGCATCATAATGGTAATATACTGGATTGTCAATATTATTTAAGTCATTTTTCATAAAACTTACGGATTTTCCATCGGGACTAAGGGTCCAACCTTCATTTGCCTCAGAATCAAATTCCGCTCCCTCTGGCAATGTATCCGTGATCTCCACCTTATCATAGTAAATCATTCCCTGAACTCCAGTAGCTCCATTTGTATTTTCTATGTCATAGCGTATCTTGTACGAGAATGTAACGTAAGTAGTACCGTCAGCATCGATTTGTTTTTTATCAGCAGAAGTTCCACCAAATACAGATACTCCATCTATAGTTGAAGAGGCTCCTAGAGTGAGGACAGATTTATTTATTATTGGATTATTATTTTTTGCCTTAACAGTTATTTCGTTAGATGCTAAAATATTTCCATCTTTATCTTTTACGTACATTTTAAGTGGAGCAGTATATCCACTGGGAGAATTGAATGTAGGGAATCTCGCTGGGAATGTTAATTCTCCAGTATATCCGCCGAATAAATTTTCTATTACGTATGTTGCAGTTCGAGTACGATCCTTTCCTTCACCAGTATAAGAAAGACTTTTTAGTTTCATTGTATCTGCAGGTGGCCATGAATTTATCATATTCATCCCTTCTGGATCAGGAAACTCAAAAACCAGTTCTGCCTTGTTATAGCTAACTGCCGATTTTCCAGAGATAATGCCTAGGCTAACGCTAAATGGCTCCCCAGAGAAAAATTCTTTCTCTCCGTTTGGAGTCGATATAGTAGCTACTATTTTTGTGTCCGCATTTTCTTCTGTAATTACAGGAACTTCATTTTCTTCTGCAAATACAGGAACACCTTTGCCTAATACTGTAGCCAGTATAAGGACAAAAACAAAAAATGAAATTATTATTCTATTATTCTTTTTCATATTACCACCTTTGTTTATAAATAATATAAACATTATAAAATTTAATACATTATTTGTGAAGTTTTATTATCCTAAAATTGCGCATATATAATCCGGGTTCAAAAATAAAATTATAACAATAAGAAATAATAGGCATATATGATATTATGACATATTAAAAGCTGCAACATTATATAAAATTATTGCAGCTTAATTTAAGTTTAAATTTTAAAATAAATCTTTAGAAGGAAATAGTCCGAAAATTCCCCCTGTATGGATGAACAAAATATTTTTGGAATCTTCAAAATTTCCTTTTTTCAATTCTTCCGAGAATCCGTACATACATTTTCCCGTGTAGACTGGGTCTAGGATAATTCCCTCAGTCCTTGCGAAGTCTTTTATAAATTCTATTTCTTCTGGCTTAGATATTGCGTATCCTAATCCTACGTAATCGTCGTAGATTTTTATATCATCACTTGCATCTACTTCTTCCCCTAGATATCTTGAAGCTTCTACGAAAAGTTCTTTAGTTCTTTTTGTGAATTCCTCTGTCGTATTGCTTACGCTAAATCCTATAATTTTTTTATTAAGGCCCAAGAGTTTGTTAGCTATTAGAAGTCCTGCATATGTTCCTGCTGATCCCACTGTGCAGACTACGGTATCGAAGGTAATTCCCATCTCATCTTCTTGGGATTTAATTTCTTCCATGGCTTTTACATATCCGAAAGTTCCGATGCCATTGGATGCGCCTACTGGCAAGATATATCCATTTTCGC
>JAAYEN010000084.1 GCA_012728775.1 Tissierellia bacterium | reverse complement strand
TCTAAATTCATTTTGTTTATTACTTCTTCTAAAAATATCAATCTTTTATTGAGTCCGTCTAAGAGGGTAATATCTAAGTTCGGGTTAACTAATTTTAAAGGTATTGCGGGAAATCCTGCGCCTGTACCGATATCTATTAGCTTCTTTTTTTCATGAAATTCAGGAATCATAAATGCCGTCATAGAGTCTAAAAAATGCTTTATATCTACTTCTTCTCTTTCTACAATTGTGGTTAAATCCGTCTTTTTATTTCCTTCTATTAATATATTATAAAACTCTTCGAATCTATCGTAATCAAATTCTATGTCTATATTTAAATTTTGTAATCCTCTTTTTATGGAGTCTTTACTCATTTTTTCTCCTTTGTTGTTCCAAATAAATCAGCAATACATTAATATCTGCAGGGCTTATTCCTGTAATCCTAGATGCTTGTCCTATAGACCTTGGTCTGAAATCTTTTAGTTTTTGTCTAGATTCATTGGAAATACCTTTTACATCGTCGAAATCCACATGATCTATTACCTTAGATTCTAGTTTTTTAAATTGATTAATTTGGATGCTTTGCTTTTTAATATATCCCTCGTATTTAATTTCTGTTTCTACTTCTAGCTTAATAGATCTAGGTAGTTCTGGTCTATTGGTATCTAAAGGGCCAACTAATTCATAGCTGAGTTCTGGTCTTCTTATTAACTCCAAAAGAGTTACGGAGTTTCTAAGTTCAGCTGAACCTAAGCTTACTAAAAACTCATTTACTTCTTTGGTAGGATTTATTTGAATTCCTTTTAATCTTTCTAGTTCTCCTTCCAATAGATTCTTTTTATTTAAAAATCTTTCGTATCTTTCATCTGTTACAAGACCGATATCTCTGCCTATTTGTGTAAGACGCATATCTGCATTATCTTGGCGAAGGGTAAGTCTATATTCTGCCCTTGATGTCATCATTCTGTAAGGCTCATCTGTGCCTTTAGTAACTAAATCATCTATTAAAACACCAATATAAGCTTGGGATCTATCTAGTATAAGAGGTTCTTTTCCTTCAATTTTTTGAACTGCATTAATGCCGCAAATTAGACCTTGGGCTGCAGCTTCTTCATATCCAGAAGATCCGTTAATTTGGCCTGCGAAAAACAATCCTTCAACTTCTTTACTTTCTAAGGACAATTTCAAGTCTCTAGCATCTATTGCATCATATTCAATAGCATAGGCTGTTCTCATAATTTTACAGTTTTCCAAGCCTATAATATGTTTATAAAATTCATTTTGTACTTCTTCAGGTAGGGAAGAGCTAGCTCCTTGGATATACATCTCCACAGTATTTCTTCCTTCTGGCTCTATAAATATCTGATGAGAAGTTCTATCTGCAAATCTAGTAACCTTATCTTCTAAAGAAGGGCAGTATCTTGGACCTACTCCTTCTATATCGCCTATATACATGGCTGCACGATTTATGTTTTCTCTAATAATCTCATGACATCTTTCTGTAGTATAAGTCAAGTAACAATCCAATTGCTCCATTCCAAGATCTTTTTCATAGTTCAAAAAGGAAAAGGGAATTACTTCCTCGTCTCCTTTTTGGGGCTCCATTGTAGAATAGTCAATGGAATCCCTGTGGACTCTAGCCGGAGTTCCTGTCTTCATTCTACGCATTTTAAAATCTTTTCTCATAGACTCTGCTAACTTAGTAGCAGCCTTTAGTCCATCAGGTCCAGATTCGTAATTCAGCTCTCCTATGAAAACTCTACCTCCTAGGTATGTCCCAGTT
>JAAYEN010000269.1 GCA_012728775.1 Tissierellia bacterium | reverse complement strand
TTTTTTCAATATTATTTTTGTCAAATTCAATCATTGATGCATTGACTATAAAATCAATATTGTTATTTATTATTCTATCTATTGGACTCCAAGTATAGTCCTTATATCCTGTTTCTAATGTTACTTCTGGAAAATAACTATTTGCCAAGGTGATTCCAGGCTTAACCTTATAAGATTTATTATCTTTTAATATTGTTCCAGTACCTGCTCTAAAAGAAACTTTATAATAACTTTCAGGAATCGTCTCATCATTTATATTTTCGTATATATGAGGTCTGAAATTAGCTGTAAATATTGAATCAATATAACCATTTGTTGGCTTTTTAGGTGCAAATTTTGAATTTGTACCTACAATCTCTCCACTTGAATCTGTCCAATTTATAAAATCGTATCCTTCAATGGGCGTAGCAGTTGAGCCAGTTGATGAAATTGCGTCGGGATTTATAATCTCTGTAGTTGGGTTTACCATTCCGCCTGTTCCAGTTTTATAAGATATCGTTACATTAGCTTTTGAAACTACTGTGGTTGTTACCTCATCACTTATAGATCTACCTGATACTTGAGCTCTTGCTGTAATAATTGTTCCAACTACTAAAGCTTCAGATTCAAAGCTCCAAACTCCCTGTTCATTGGCATCTGTAGTTTTTTCTACAGTTCCAATATTTAGAGTTACCTTTGCATTTGGCTCCGAATTTCCTGTAATAACATTATCTCCTACTGTTACCTTGTTTATAGTAGGTATCGCCGTCTTTTCCATAACTACAATATTTAAATTATTTGTATTTGTACTTATATCTTTTACGGATATAGAAACTGGCATATTGTTATTTGTTAAATTTAACAAAGTGCCATTAATTGGACTAGTTGAAATAATATCTCCAAAATCTGCAAAATTATATTCTTTAGTTTTATTATTTTCATCTGTCAATTTTACTGCCAAACTTGATAAGTCTAACTTATCCCCTTCTGTGTAGCTAAGTTTTGGTTGGGTTATAATTTCTATACTCTTTACTGTATTTATATTAAATAGAGTTTCTATAGCACTTAAAGTAAATAATTTATTATTTTCAGTTATTATTCTATTTGACGGAGTCCACGTTGGATTCTCGTATCCAGTTTCTACAGAGTATTTTGGGAAGTGAGAGTCTGGTAATGTCGTTTCAGGTTTTACTTTGTAAGTTTTAGTTTCCGTAAGAGATACACCTTCACCTGCAGCGAAAGTTACTACAATATGCTCTGGCGCCTCAACATCAATACTTCCATCTATGATGTCTTTTAGTTCAAAATTGGCAGTATATTTTTCTGCTACATTTTGTCCGTTTACTTTTTGTGGTATAAGTTTCAATTCCGTACTTACTTCAATGCCTTTTGAATCTGTCCAGTTTACAAAATTATATCCTGGACTTGGGGTTGCTGTTGAACCTGTTGCTGTTCCAGTTGTCGGTGCTATTGACTCAAATGAAGCACTTACATTTCCCCCCGCTGTTGCACTATAATATATAGTCACATTTGGACTTTCATATGCAAATGTCTCACTAGTTGATGGACCTAGGATATCAAAGTAGTTAATTGCATAAACTTCAATAGTTTTTTTATTTAAATCTTCTTTGGTCAATGGTTCATTAATATAAACATATAAATTAGAAGTACCTTCTTCTCTCTCTACAGTTAAATTTGGATGATTTATTACCGGAACATTATTTTCATCTCGGGAAATTGTATAAATCTCATCGTCTATTTTAAATTTAATTTCTTTATCAGAAGCAATTGAGTTTGTAATTTTAATGATATTATCTTCTGGATTTGTTGATGGTAATTGCAAACCTAATTTTTCCGGAGTTGGCATTTCTATTGTTTGAGTTTCTGTTAAAACTGGCAATTTTCCTGCTTCTACAAACTCTACTTGGAAATTTTGTCCATTTTCAAGATTTGATATATTAATTATTCTAGAGCTAGAAGAAATAACTTGGCTTTCAATTAATTCTTTTCCATCTAAATCTAGGACTCTAATAGTTCCACTTTGATTATTAGGTGAAATTACAGTCATATTAATAGTTCCATCTGTTTTATATTCCTTAGTAATTATTGGAATTCCAGAAGTTTCCCTTAATACTTTTATTATAAATTGACTTTCTACAGCATAATTTCCATCTAAATCCCAGCTTTTCACATCAAAAACTATTTCCTTGTATTTTTCGTAACCATTTGAATCGTCCCATTCATCTGCTCCAACTATTGGTGTACCTGTTAGTGCAAAATTTGTTTCTCCAGAATAGGCATTTGTAAAAGTTATTCCCATAATAGGAAATTGGGTTACCAAAACTTGTGGTGTGGAGTCGATATTATCTTTAGAATAAATCAGTATAGGCTCAATTGCTTTGTTATTTAACACTTCATAAGGTGAAGGTTTAGAATAAGAGATTTCAGGTGGCGTTTTATCAATTTCTACAAATTGTGCTGTATATGTCTTAGATTCACCAGCTTGACCATCTATTATAACTCCATCTGTATCTGCCCATAAGTTAGGACTCCAAGATAAAGGATTGTCTTTATCACCCACTGGCTTATGTGTAGCTTCATCCTTTGGTAAAAAGTCGGGAATAAATGAGCGAAGCTGACTCCAAGTCACTTTTCCTACTCTAACATCATAAATTACAGTTTCTGGATTTAAAATAGTACCATCCTCTATATTTTCCACCAGCTTTCCATTTTCCCCGCCGGAAAAAATTACTCTAGTAAAGCCTGATAATATTTCGTCATCTGAGTTTTTTACTTTTATAATATCTTCAGTTGTCAAGTATTGTGCTATATATTTTACAGGAGAATCAGAACCTAAAATATCTACAAAAGTCTCTTCTGTATTAGTAACTGGGATTGTAGGATTCCATCCCTTTTGAACCCAAGTTAAATCTTTGGGAATTATTGTAGGAACAAATTCAGCAATTCTAGACCAGGAAATATTTTTCTTGGCATCAATTGTAATAGTTGATTTAGTACCATTTGTTTCAAAAACCAATTTGCTTATTGGACTAACTAAACGTAACTCTCCATGGTCTCCCCTATCAAAAATAATCCTAATTTCGTCTTCTGCAGGATTTTCTTTAGCATCTATTTCTATTTCAAAATAAACTTCTAATTTTCCACTAGGAGTAAGTTCATGAATATATGTCGGATCTTTTGAATCAGGAATTGATACATTAATAGTTATATTATAGGTTTCCGTCGAGTCCACCATTCCAGGAGTCGCTCCAGTGGTAGCATCTATGCCTTCTAAAAATGTCCATTCATATGAAGCTTTCTCAGAAATTATTTCATATTTTTCAATTACTGTCTTTGCTTCTACTTCCGTAGGCTTAAATCCTACAGGAATTCTATAGGGATTATAAGCTTTAGGTGCTTCTAGTATTTTTGTAGTAGCAATATTAGGTTCTAAATCTGATACAGGATTAGAGGGTTTAACAATCATTTTTACTTCAGAACCAATAATAAAACCTTCAAATTCTGGAAGAATTGTAAAGTCAATTGGTACATCTGAACCTTGGCCTAATGCTGTATTATTTGGATTTATATATACTAAATCAGAAATAGTCTTTCCATTATATTCTAAGTAAGCTTCTTGAGTTTTAGCCATTTTGTCCATATAAATTAAACCTCTGGCTTTTGTTTCAGTTTCATATATGTCTAAAAGTCTTGGCTGGCCTACTAATGGATCAGTAGTTTCTACATCATCAGGAGTTCCATCATGATCAGTGTCAGCTATATAAAAATGTCCAGTAGCATATGACGTTGGTATCATATCCCCAGCATTATCAGCTAAATATCCTTTAAAAGTAAAACCACTTAAATTATTATCTTTTAATTGTCGATATATAGTTGTCAAATCATTGTTCAAATAATATACGAATCTCGTTGTAATAGCTCCATTAGGTTTAAGCATATCTAAAACTGTATTGGAGTCTCTAGTTATTTCAGGACTACTTCCCCATTTTATAGAACTATTAAAAGCTAAACTTCCATTACTATCTGCAACTAAAACTGGGTTTAGAAAGTTTGATTCTGCATCTTTATCATTTCCTATTCGATACATTTCAGTTTTACTAATTGAATTTAATAAATGTTCATCTGGTTTATATCTATAAGACCATAGACGTTTCATAATTGTATCGTCTTTTAAATCTTCATAATCAAAGTTTAAATCTGGGACCCAATATTGCTCTACAATAAAGGCACCATAATCACCCATTTTTTTATCAAAGTGTACATCTAATCCACTTCCTAAAAAATGATTTCTGCCTTGGACAGAATTATTCACATCTTCAGGAATATCTATTGTTCCTTCTCCTAATCCTCCTGAAGTAGAGGTATTATTATATATTACTTGTAAGTTTATATCTGCAATATAAATTCCATAGGTAATTGGCTCACTAGGATAATTTTCACTTCCTTCAAGTATATTTTTAAGAGTATCATTAAGTGTAATCTCTCCATTTAAAATATATGTGTTGTGACCTTTACCTACAATTAAACCACCATATTCATCAGAATAATTAATTTCCCAAATATTACGCCAACCTCCAATGCCATTGGGCATCCTTAAAAGTTGTCTCTCAATTATCGGATCTCCTGGTTTATAATTATGAGGTCTTTCAACTTCTGATTCCATATAAGTAATATGTTCGGCTAATCTTTCATCTATTTGAATTCTAATAATATAGTCTTCTTTTCCCGTGTATTGAATATTACTTGGTTTAGAAAACATTATTACAAATGGTAATGTATTTCCATTCAAAATATCTTCAGTAAAGTCTGAAGGTTTAAATATCAATCTTGGAAGATCTCCTTTGATTTCTTTTGGCAAAGGCTCTT
>JAAYEN010000050.1 GCA_012728775.1 Tissierellia bacterium | reverse complement strand
TACGCAGGTTTTAAAAAACACTTATGAATTTCTCAAACTAAGACCTAAAATGGGAAAAAGAGCATTTATATATGGAATAATAAAATCCTTACTAGATGTTAATCACGAAGATTTAGAATTTGATTTGGTATTGGCTAATGGAGAAAATGTAAAAGTGGCAGATACTTACACCATAACGGCTTTGTGTAATGGAGCATTTTATGGATCTGGATTTAATCCTGCTCCTAGCAGTCTATTAGACGATGGTGTATTAAATTTAATTGCAATCGAAAAATTAAGTCTAATAACCATGCCGCCTTTAATTATGAGATACAAAAAGGGAACTCACATGGATTACAAAAAGGTAAATGAATATTTAGTTAAATCGGGTACTATCACATCAAAGAAGAATTTTTTTGGAAATACAGATGGAGAAATTTTTGAAACAGATAGGGTAGAATTTAAAGTAATTGAAAAAGGAATAAATTGGGCATACTTTGATAGAGCTTTTTAAAAAATTTTAAAAAGCTCTTTTAAATTAAATCTCTACTTTTATATCCAAAAAAACCAATGATACTTAATACAATAAATAGACCAATCATAATTACAGAACTAGTCATATTTATTTCTTCCAAAGGATAAGATATGACATTTCCAAAGGGAGTAATATAGGCTAATATTTCTGGTAAATCTAAAAGCTTGCCCATATATACTGCGATAAAAGCAAATCCCAAATATAGATAATTAAGCCAAGAAAATTTTGGGAAGAATCCTATTAAAAACGTGGAGACGCCTATCATTACCCATATTGCTGGAACATAAAGTAAAGAGGAGATTAGGAAAGTTTCAAGGCTTGGAATACTGTCTAGGAAAAATCCGCCAATAGACCAAAATCCTGTGGCAATAAGTATTTGAAAAATAATTGTTAAAACTACTCCTTGGATAAAAAAGGAAAACAAGTACTCTAATCTAGAAATGGGTTTTGTTAGTATTTCTTCGGCTAATCCCTTTTGTTCTTCACTTATAGATCTGTGAAGTATTACTAGGACAGGAATAGTTGAAATCATAGCCATAATAATCATGAGCAAAGAAATAAATTGCTCCGTAAGAGAATGTAGACCGTCTAGCATAAACATATCACTAATCATTTCAGAAGTAGAAATGTAATTTTCTAAATCACCAAATACTGAACCGTACATAGCAGAGAAAACAAATAATACTATTCCCCAAATTATTATTGAACTTCTATTTAATCTAAAAATAAAAGATTTGATACCAGTTAGAAAAATGGAAGCATTTTTTCTTCCTTGCCTTTCAGGAATAATACCTAAGCCCACATCTCTATTTAATGCGAAAAAATAAGTTAAAATCAACAAGACTAAAATTTCTATTATCAATATATAAAATGGCCAAATATAATCATTTACAAAATTTTCAGTTCTAGTGACTAGGCCTAAAGGTGAGATTAAAGAAAGACTATCCATTGATACATCGCCAATAGCCCTAAGCATATAAGTAATAAATAATGCCAAAAAACTCATTGTCATAACACTTCTATTATTTGAAAAAATCTCTCCAAATAGTGCAGTCAAGACTCCCATTAAAAATCCATATCCATAAATAGCAGCCGAAAAAATAAACGCGCCTTTTAAATGAATTCCATTAGAAATAAAAAACATTCCTATAGCTGTAACAATTAAAATTATTATATTAGTAAAAAAAGCTACGATTAGACTAGCTAATAAATTGGAAAGTCTTCCTACAGGCAAGGAGCGTAATAATTCGACTCTTCCTAATTCTTCATCTCTTCTTGTATTAGATGAAATTATAAAAATATTCATAGCTCCTGCTATTAAAGCTGAAAACACTAGCATGTAATTGGAATAAATGGAGCCAATTGTATATGTTTCTTCTACAAAAACAGGTCCAATCATGGCTATCATAGCAGGATTTTTCATAGTATCTAGAAGTACTTGAGGATTAGTTGATGTGTTTAATATCTCGTCAAAAATAGGCACGAAGCCAACTCCGTAAGAAATTAAAACAATAATCCAAATTAAAAGTTTTAGTTTATCTTTTTTTAAAATAAATTTTATTATGTTTTGAGTATTAAAAAATAAATCTTTCATATTTATATTTCCTTTTCATAATGGCTCATAAATAATTCCTCTAGAGTAGGTGGTTGGGATTCTAAAGTCAAGATTTCATAATTGCTAATATAAGATATAACATCTCCCATATTTTCTCCATCTACACTAAATTCCATCACTCCATCTTTTAATATATAATCAGAAACTTTATATAAGGATTCAAAATCTGTAATTGGATTTTTAGTTCTTACCTTTACTTTAGACATGGTCAAATGTCTTAAATCTTCTAATCTTCCTGATTCAATTATTTTTCCGTCTTTAATAATTGATATGGAGTCACATAGCTTTTCGACTTCAGATAAAATATGAGATGACAACAATATGCTTTTCCCAGAATTTTTCATTTCTCTAACTTCATTTTGAAAAATGCTTTCCATAAGTGGGTCAAGGCCTGAGGTAGGTTCATCAAAAAGATATAAATCAGCATCAGAAGCCAAAGCCGAAATTAATGCTACTTTTTGTCTATTTCCTTTGGAGTAAGTTCTACATTTTTTTCTGGGATCTAAATCAAACTTTTCGATTAATTCATCCCGACGTTCTATATTTTTTTGATTCTTTAACTTCAAGAAAAAATCAATGACTTCTCCTCCAGTTAAATTAGGCCAAAGATTCACATCTCCGGGAACATAGGATAAGCGTTTATGTACTTCTACTCCATCTTTCCATGGGTCCATTCCAAAAACCCTTGCATAGCCATTTCCTTTTATAATTCCTAATAAAATCCTAATAGTAGTGGTTTTTCCAGCGCCATTGGGTCCTATAAAACCTAAAATTTCTCCAGGATTTAAAGTTAAATCTACACCATCTAGAGCCTTTACTTTTCCGAAATTTTTCTTTAAATCTTTTGTTTCAATAACCATTACTTACCTCTTTTCTTCATCTAAAGTAAGTATACTAAATATAAATTATCCCATCAAGAAAATAAATATTTTATATAATTAATAAATTCTCCGAATAAGGGCATATAGAGAAAAAGGAGGATTAAGAATGATTGAAAAAGATATTATATTAAAATTAGCCGAAGACCACGACAGTTTTTATTTGTATGATGAAAATGAGATTTTGAATTCTATTGAAAGATTAAAAAATAGTTTTAAGGGTGTATATTTCCTCTATTCAATAAAAGCAAATCCTAATCTTAGAATTTTAGATTCGATTTTTTCTCAAAATATCGGTGCAGATGCAGCATCTTTAGAAGAAGTGTTAATGAGCCATGAGCGTGGAGTTTCCAAAGATGATTTACAGTACTCAGCTCCTGGAAAAAGTGAAAAAGACATTCGAGAATCTATTGAAGTAGCTACAATAATAGCAGACAGTTTCCATGAGATAGATTTGATATCTAAAGTAGCTCAAAATATGAACCTAACTGCTAGGATTGGGATAAGAATAAATCCGAATTTCACCTTTCATTCAGATATGGGAG
>JAAYEN010000066.1 GCA_012728775.1 Tissierellia bacterium | reverse complement strand
TATTTGATTTGCAAAAATTCTTTCCCGATTTAAAAGTTCACTACATGGAAACCAACTACCGCTGCTCCAAAAATATAGTTACAGCAGCTAATAATTTTATAAACCAAAATAAAGTTCGCTACGACAAAAACTTAAAATCCGACAGAGACTATACTTCCCCTGTTGAAGTCGTAAAAGTAAAGGATTTAAAAGCCCAATATGAATATATTTTAAATGATATTCAAGAAAATAAATTAAAAAACTGTGCCATATTATATAGAAACAACGTTTCAGCCATGGGAATCGTGGAATATTTTGAATCAGAAAATGTAAAGTTCCAAGTTAAAGATAATTTAAAAATCCGATTCCACACCCACAGAATAGCAGTTGATTTATTGGATATATTAAAATTTTCAGAAAATCCAGAAAAATTAGAATATTTTGAAAATATATATTACAAAGTCCATGGATACATCTCCAGACTAATGATAGAACAACTTAAAATTTCAGGAAAAAGTGGAAACGTCTTAGACAATCTTATGGATACAGAAGGATTAAAATCCTATTCCAAAAGGGAAATTTCAAAACTAAAGGACAATTTTCGACGATTGAAAAACTTACCCATGAGTGGGAAAATAGATTTTATAATGGATCATTTAGGTTATAAAAAATATATGGAATACAGCTCAAAAAAAGAATCCCTAGGACTCCAAGGAGAACTGATAGTACTAGAAACCTTAAAAAGAATCAGTAAAACCTCCACTAGCCTAAAAACTTTCCAAGGAAGGCTAAAATATCTAGATAATTTAATGGATAATTCCACCAAGGAGAAAAAAGGTATCTTCCTATCTACTATTCATTCAGCCAAGGGCAAGGAATATAAACACGTATATTTGATAGACCTCTTCGAAGGCATGTTTCCCTCAAAGGAATCCAAAAAATCAGACCCTATAATAGCAGAAGAAGAACGTAGACTATTTTACGTGGGAATGACCAGAGCCAAAGATACCCTTACAATTTTATTTCCAGCAATTGTAGGAGAAAATAAAACTGAAGTATCTACATTTTTAAAAGAATTATCCCAAGTAACGTAGATTTAATTAGTAGATTTATAGAAACTTATCTTATGTAATGAAAGAAATTGGGTATAGTAAATTATAGAATACAAAAAGGATGTGATTTTGTGGAGAAAAAATATTTATTTTACGCTATGGAAGGTGCTGAGATGTGTTTTCAGCACGTATTATTGAACGCTTTAGATTTAAAAGCAAATGGTTATGAAGTTAAGATAGTTTTTGAAGGAGCCAGTGTAAAATTGCCACCTATATTAGCAGAAAAAAATCCTCTATACAAAAAAGCACTAGAAGAAGGAATAATCGCAGGAGTATGTAAAGCCTGTGCCCATACCTTAGGCGTGCTAGAAGAAATAGAAAAACTAGAACTGCCACTTCTATCCGATATGTCAGGTCACGCAGGCATGAAACCATTTATAGAAGAAGGATATAAAGTAGTAGTTTTTTAGCATTTCAAACGCCACACAATTTAATAGCTAATTAAAAAAATTACAGCATGTTCATTTTTTGAATATGCTGTAATTATTTATAAAGCGAATATATCCAATCTGTAAAACTACACCCTACCAATGGCGCAGCGACTCTAAATTTAATCTCTAGAATAAGGTTTCAATATTTTGTTTATTTAATTATCTAAAGGATCTAAAGGATCTAATAAATTTTACCACCACTAGGAACAGAGAAATCCAAAGAATCGCCACTATTCCCATTAAGGCATACTTTTCCATTACCACACTTCTACTAGGCTCTTGGGGAGCTTTTAGACCTTGGGGTTTGGATACTGGTTGGAAGTCTATGTCCTCGCCTTTTTCCACAGGGGCATTAATTCTCACAGCATTTATCAACAGCCTTTCCGTTCCCACTAAAAAGGGAGTGCAAGTCAATAAAGTTAAAGTGTCTTCCCCAGGAACTACTGCCAATTTTTC
>JAAYEN010000059.1 GCA_012728775.1 Tissierellia bacterium | reverse complement strand
GGAAGATTTAAAGGCGGCGCTGGTTGGGTTTCTTTAATATCCAGTACTTTTATGGCTTCGCTTTCTGGAACAGGTCCAGGTAATGTGGCTGCCACTGGAGTTTTTACAATTCCAGCTATGATAGATACTAAATTCCCAAGGGAATTGGCGGCTACTACGGAGATGTCTGCTAGTTCTTTAGGTCCAGCGATTCCACCATCTGGTACAATACTTTTAGCTTTTGGAGTTTTGGATTCCATCTATCCAGGGAAATATTCGTTGTCTACTTTTTGGATGGCTGTATGGGGAGTTGGAATTTGGTTTATTATTCAAAGAGCTATAACATTGTACGGGTTTATTAGATATTACAAAGTTGAGGCTGTTCCTATTGATGAAAGACCTAATTTGAAAGAAACTATTAAAAATGGCTGGAAAGCATTGTTGGTTCCTTTAATAATATTTGTTCCATTGTTTTTGGATTTTCAATTTAAGGATACTTTTTTTACAAGTAGATTGGGTGCTGATGGAGCTTCAGCATTATCTAGTTCCGTTATTTTATTTACGCCAGGGGTAGCTACTATTTATGCATTACTAATAAGTAGAAACGAGATTGACGGTGGTTTAAGCCTTTCTTCTTTATTTAACTTATTTAAAAAGGCGATTCCACAAATTGTTCCTGTAGCAGCAACTGTTTATTTCGCTTATTGCATTTCTGAGCTATTCGGTGAGGCTAATGTGGGTTCTACTCTGGGAGAGTACATAGCTTCTTTTAACATGAGCAAAGTACAACTTGCAATATTTTTTCCGATTTTTACTTCTTTTTTAGGAATGTTTATTACAGGATCAGCTCAAGTTGCTATATTTGGGTCAATGATTGTGGCTGGATTAGCAGCTGTTGGTGTAAATCCATTACTGGCTGCAGCGATTTTACCTGGCATTACAGGATCTCTTGAAGGTATGACACCACCATTAGCCTTGGCCATGTATGCAGCTATGGGGATAGCGCAGTCAAAAATGAAAGAAACTAGTCTATTGGCGTTAATATGGGTTGGCTTCCATGCATTATTTGCAATATTAATGTTGAGTGGAATATTGCCTGTACCATTCATATAGGGGGTAGTTATTATGAAAAACAAATTAGCAAATATAATTGAATCTCTATTTAGTATTTTTGTAATTGTTGCTATATTAGGTGGAGGCATAGTATTTATTATGTTCGTTATAGGAATTATTGTCGGCGGAGAAGCGGGTAATTCACTTGCTGTTAATGCAAGATCCGTGATAATGCCCATGTTTATTCGCGCTGCTGCTATTGCTGTAATGTTAGGACTATTTCATCATTATGTAATAGGGGAACACGCATTGACTATGGATGATAAATAAAAAATATTACTTAAAATAATAACGAGGATAAGCTCTTTGGCTCTCCTCGTTATTATTTTTAAGAATACTGTATGATTAAGTATTATTCTAGAACTAATTCTTCTACAGATTCCCATAGTCCGTGTATATTGCAATAACTCATTGCAAAAAGTTTACCATTTTTTTCTGTAGTGAATTTTACTGTTGCTTCATATGGAGTATATATTCCTTCTTCTCCGTGTGCTTTAAAGTCTATGTTTGCTACTTCTACTGGTTTTGGATATCCTTCTGGTTGGAAGAAAAGTTTAAACCAAGCTATATAATGTTCAAATGTATTAGGATGAGCAATTTCTTCTCCTACACTTAATCTAACTACAACTGGTTCTCCTTTTATTGCTTCCTCTACGATTATTACAGGAACGTGTTTTTCACCTTTCCAATCTCCACTAGTAATTGTTTGACTTAACATTTTATAACCTCCTAAATATTTATACTATTAATATACCCATTCCATTATCTATAAACAAAAGTAAT
>JAAYEN010000290.1 GCA_012728775.1 Tissierellia bacterium | reverse complement strand
TTTTTTTTTATTATGATACTATTCAATTAACAAAATAGCAAGGAGGTTACTATGAAAAATACAAAGGAAAAAATTAGTAAACCAATAGGAGCAGAAAAAGTACTAAGTTTTAAGAACAAATTGGGCTACGGACTGGGAGACTTTGCCAATGTTATGAGTTTCGGAATGACGACAAGTTTTCTGATGACTTATTATACTGATGCAATTGGTATTTCAGGTAGTATAATAGCCGTAATGTTTTTGGTAGCAAGATTCTGGGATGCGATTACAGATGTATTGATGGGAGTAATTATTGACAAGTCTTTTGCTAAGAGGATGGAAAAGTATAAGGACTCAGAAGAGAAGATTGATAAATTTAAACCATATTTTAAATGGGGGGCTTGGATAGTATCCGGAACAGCAATAATGATGTTCTTAATGCCACAAAGTTGGAATATGGGTGCTAAAATAGGATTTATGTATGTTACATATATATTATGGGGTATGGCTTATACGTTTGTAAATATTCCATATGGCTCTATCGCTTCTGTTATGACTATGAATACAGAAGAAAGAGCAGAATTGTCAGTAGCAAGGGGATTGGGTTCATCTGTAGGGCAACAAGTCCCTAAATTATTCGTTCCTTTTGTACTTGGAATGTTTGGTGTAAATCTAGCTGGTGGATATTTAACTGCTATGATTATCTTATCTATTGTAGCACTTGCTAGTTACTATCTTTGTTATTTCTTTGTTGAGGAAAATATACAAACTCCAACAGAAAAGAAACAAGAGAAAACCAGTTTTACGGAATATATTAGAGTCATTCTAAAAAATAGACTTTTAATTGGCGTTGCATTAGGTTCCGTAGCTATACTTGCAGGTTTATTAACAAACGGTCAAATGATGGTTTATTATTTCCAATCCATTGTAGGCAACTTACAGGCAATGGGACTAATTACATCGATAACTATTATTCCGACATTTGTTTTAGCACCGATTCTACCAAAACTTGTTGAAAGATTTTCTAACAAGAAAGTTATAACCACAGCTACTTTACTTGCAACTGGAGTGTTCATAATATTTCAATTGATCCCGTTCAACATAGTAAGTTATATAATTCTATATGTTTTGGGAGTTGCATTATTAAATATACCAATGACTCTGGTTTGGGGTATGGTTTCAGATTGCATTGATTACAATCAGTTTTTAACAGGAAATCGACAAGAAGGAGTAATCTATGGTTCGTATTCCTTTGTTCGTAAGATAGGGCAAGCGTTATCCGGATTTATTGCAGGTATGGGAATTTCAGCAATCGGTTATATTAAGCCAATTGATGGTGTTCACCAAGTTCAAAGTGCTGAAACTTTAGCAGGAATTAAATTTCTTCATATTGGATTTACTGCTATATGTTCGTTTATTGCATTTCTAGCTTTTCAATATATTTGGAATTTAACTGAAGAAAAACGAGATTTAATGGTGAAAGCTATTTCTGAAGGCAAAACGATTGATGATGTCGATTCTATATAATAAAAACTAAGGAGGATTACTATGAAAATGACTTTTCGTTGGTTTGGAAATGAGGACCCTGTAAAACTAGATTATATTCGCCAAATACCAGGGATTACAGGAGTAGTTACAGCTGTTTATTCTGTACCTGTAGGCGATGTATGGCCTGAGGAAGAAATTATCAGGTTAAAGAAACAAGTTGAAGATAATGGACTGGAAATGGAGGTTATTGAGTCGGTTCCAGTTCACGAAGACATAAAACTTGGACGCAATACGAGAGAACAATATATTGAAAACTATAAAGAAAATATACGTTTGTTAGCAAAACATGGTGTGAAATGTATCTGTTACAACTTTATGCCTGTATTTGACTGGACTAGGTCACAACTGGATCATAAACTGGAAGATGGCTCTTCTGCATTAATTTATTACAAAGAAGATATTGATAAGCTTGATCCAACGAAATTGTCATTACCTGGATGGGACGAGTCTTATTCTCCAGAAGAGATGAAAGAATTAATAAACGAATACAAATCAATCGGTGAGGAAGGTTTATGGAAAAATTTGGAGTATTTCATAAAAGAAATAATGCCTGTAGCTGTAGAGGAAGATGTAAATATGGCTATACATCCAGATGATCCGCCATGGAGCATTTTTGGAATTCCAAGAATTATAACCACAAAGGACAATTTAGATCGCTTCTTAAAAATTTATGATGACGTGCATCATGGGTTGACGTTGTGCTCTGGCTCATTAGCGGCAGGAACATTTAATAATTATACAGACATGGTTAGGTATTTTGGTGGACAAGGTAGAATTCACTTTGCACATGTTAGAAATATTAAGATTCTTGGAGAAGGTTCTTTTGAGGAAGCGGCTCATTATTCTCCTTGTGGCTCTTTAGATATTGTAGAAATATTACAAGCATATCACGATGTAGGTTTTAAAGGTTATCTAAGACCGGATCATGGTCGTATGATTTGGGGAGAAACTGGTAAGCCAGGTTATGGTTTATATGATAGAGCTCTAGGTGCTATGTATATGACGGGAATATGGGAAACTTTAGATAAACTGGACTAGGAGGCAGATATGAAAATACCATTTAAAGTAAATCTTGAAGGAAAAGTAGCTGTAGTTACAGGCGGTTCGGGTGTGTTATGTTCAGCAATCGGAGAAGCACTTGCTGAATGTGGTGCAAAAGTAGCTTTAGTTGCACGTAATCTTGAGAAGACAGAAAAGTTGGCTAAAGAAATGACCAACAAAGGTTTGATAGTTAAAGCTTATGCTGCTGACGTATTAGATCGAAATGCGTTAGAAGAATGTAACGAAAAAATCAAGATAGACTTAGGAAGTTGCGATATTTTAGTAAATGGCGCTGGAGGAAATAGTCCAAAGGCAACTACAGATGATGAAGAGTTTGATAAAACTAAAGAAGGAATAAAAACATTTTTTGATTTAGAACCATCAGGGGTGGAATTTGTACTACATCTAAATTATTTAGGAACTTTGCTACCAACTCAAGTTTTTGCAAAAGATATGGTCAATAAAGAAGGGTGCTGTATTTTGAACATTTCATCCATGAATGCATTTACACCACTTACAAAAATTCCTGCTTATTCTGCGGCGAAAGCTGGAGTGAGTAACTTTACTCAATGGATGGCAACATATTTTGCAAAAGCTGGAATAAGATGCAATGCAATCGCTCCTGGATTTTTTGCAACAGAACAAAATAAAACTTTATTGTTTAATGAAGATGGAAGTTCAACTCCAAGGACGGAAAAAATTCTAAAAGGTACACCAATGGATCGTTTTGGAGAACCAGAAGAACTAATTGGTACCGCTTTACTTTTATGTGACAGTAAATCCTCCAGTTTTATTACAGGTGCAGTGATTCCAATAGATGGTGGTTTTGCAGCTTACTCAGGAGTGTAGTTATGAAAAAATTCTTAGATGATGATTTTTTATTAGAAACAGAAACGGCAAAAGTCTTATATCATAATTATGCAGCAAAGATGCCTATTATAGATTATCATAATCACCTTGATCCAAAAGCCATTTATGAAAATGGGAAGTTTGAAAATCTTCAAGAAGCTTGGCTAGGAGGAGACCATTATAAATGGAGAGCCTTGAGAGCTAATGGAGTTCATGAAGAAGAAATTACTGGGAAAGCAGATGCAAAGGTAAAATTTGATCGATGGGCAGAAACTGTTCCTTATTTAATTGGAAATCCTCTATATTCTTGGACTCATTTGGAGTTACAAAGATACTTTGGGATTGAAGATAATTTATCTCCAAAAACAGGCGATAAAATCTACGTTAAAGTAAATGAGCTACTACAAAAAGATGAATTTTCCATTAGATCATTATTAAAAAAAATGAACGTTACCCATCTATGCACAACAGATGATCCGGCAGATTCTTTGGAGTATCACAAAAAATTAAAGGAAGAAGGATTTGAAATTCAAGTCCTTCCAACCTTTAGGCCGGAGAAGGCAATGCGTATTGATTTAAATGATTTTATGGAATATATCAAAAACCTCTCTAAAGTTTCTGATGTTGAAATAAATTCTTATGATGATTTAGTTAATGCTTTATATAATCGTATTGACTATTTTGCGAAAGTAGGAGGACTAATTTCTGACCATTCTCTTGAGACCTCAATATTCAGTTCATATGATGTTAGTGCATCCAATGATATATTTAAGAAAAAATTAGAAGGTATGAGAATATCAGAAGATGAAGCCACATTATTTAAAGGAACACTCTTGATAGATTTGGGGAAAAAATATAAAGAAAAAAATTGGACTATGCAAATTCATATTGGAGCTATGAGAAATAACTCTAAGAAAATGT
>JAAYEN010000108.1 GCA_012728775.1 Tissierellia bacterium | reverse complement strand
TTGAGATTATTAACTTTAGCAAAAATTTCATCATAACCTAAATAATCCACACCATTTTCTTGAAAATGTTCTAATAATTCCATAGAAAGTCTATCAGAATCTATAAAAAATATTGCATTTTCTTGATCGATTAGAGCGTAAGATGTAACTACAGGATTATTCAATACATCAAATCCACGAATATTAAATAACCACGCAATGTCTTCAAGTGTAGAAATAACTGTAACGTCTGCGTCCTTTTCTTTTAATTTTCCCCTTAAATTCTCTATCTTTTCTTTGGGAGTAAGCCCTGCAAATTCTATTTCATGGATAAAAGGAAACTCTTTTTCTTCCACAGGTCTATCTTCCCAGATTTCAGTAATAAGATCATAATCTTCTATAATATCTATTTTCTTTTTATCACATGTCTTTTTAATATTTTCAAAAAATTCTTGAGACGTAGTTAAAGAATTAATTCCAATTTTTCTACCCTCTGGTAAAAGCTTTTCTATCATCTCAGTTAAAGTAGGATTATCCTTAGTTGCAATCTTAACCATTTGGAATTCAGAGCCAGCTAATTGTTTTTCCGCTTGGACAAAGTATCTACCATCCGTCCATAAAAATGCATCATTATGAGTTACAAAAACCAAGGCATTCGAACCCGTAAAGCCAGTTAGCCATTCTATTTCTTTGTATTCCGTTGGAAGGTATTCTGAAAAATGTGGGTCAGAATTTCCCACAATATAAGCATCTAACCTATATTCTGCCATCCTTCTTCTTAAATAACCTAATCGCTTAATTGAATCCAAATCAATCACCTCATTTATTCCTACATATAATTATATATAAAAAAAGTATTTATTACAACGGAAGAGAATTTAAATAAAAAATGTAAAGTTACCTTGACATATTTAAAAGAGGGTGTTATTATTTATGTAAAGGTACCTTTACATTTTATAAGTGAGGTGTATAAATGGAAAACAAAGTTGCCGAACTTAGAAAGATTCATGGTTTAAGTCAAGAAGCTTTTGCTAAAAAGATATTGGTCTCTCGACAAACTGTCAGTTCTATAGAAAATGGAGTTTATAATCCTTCTTTAGAGCTTGCATTTGCAATTGCCGAAGTCTTTGGAATGAAGATTGAAGATATATTTATTTACAAAGGAGATAAAGATAATGAAAAAAAATAAATTGATGCTAGGCATAATATTTTTAGCCTGCTCTGTTCCCCTATTAATTGCTGCCTTAAATGTTAAAACCACAATTGGAAGCTCCTTATTTGGTCTTTCAGGGACATTCTTCGGATTTGGTGCAAAATCCATTTACGATTATTGGTATTGGTCCAGACCTGACAAAAAAATCCAATATGAAGAGAAATTGGAAGAAGCTAATATATCATCTCATGACGAAAGGCTGGTTCGTTTAAGAGAAAAATCTGGTAGATATGCATATTTAGTTGGACTAGCTATATCTACAATCTCTATCTGGATTTTTATGATATTAGAGTGGTTGGAATTGATGAAACCTAATCGTATCCTATTTATATTTTTAGGCGGATATGTATTATTTCAACTATTTATAGGAATCGTAATTTTCAATTACTTAAACAAAAAATATTAATTAAAAACTAGCTCAAAATAATTTTATCTAAATTGAGCTAGTTTTTTACTTAGTTTAATTTAAAAATCTTAAACCAATAATATAGTAGTTCTAAACATCTTCGAATTCTACTTTTCTAGAAAATGGATTTGGAATCTTATCTATAGTAGCTCTTTTTGCTGCTGTTGTAATTGTCTTTGCAATTAACACTCCATTCTTGCCAATTATTGAGCCTAAATGTCCAGTTGCTTCTAAGAAGGCTCCTTTTCTAAGGGTTTTTTTATCTAAATCTACAGTAGAGCTCAAATATCTTTGGGCTACAATGCCCACCCTTAAAGTTAAAAGAGCATTTACTGATCCTTCAACCAAAGAATTCATAAC
>JAAYEN010000329.1 GCA_012728775.1 Tissierellia bacterium | reverse complement strand
TTTTCATATTTTCTTAATTGTTTACTAAAAGATTCGAAAGCTGCCCTTCTCACTTCAGTGTCGTGAAGTCCCTCGTAATAATTTTCAAATAAAACTAAACTTAAAGGATATTTTTTTCCATCAACTTCAAAATCCTCAAAAGTTAAGTCTGCGTGTTTTGCGCTAGAATAAGTAGAAAAAGCATTATCAAAAACTTTTTCCAACGAACTTAATGCCTGTTCTACTTCTTTTCCAAGATAGTATTTCTTAGCTCGTAGAACATTATGAATAATTCCTTTATTATTATCAGACTTATCTGATACTGCTTTTAAAAGTTCTTCATCTAATTCAATCAATTCAGTTTCAACAAAATTCAACTCTTCACTCAAAATTGAGCTTATATTAGATGCTTTCGATGACATTTGTTGATATTCAGAATTTCCTCTTTCTACGCTAATATTCATGTTTGCATATCCATAAATTCTTATGAATTTCTCTTGTAATTCTTCGTATTCAGAAATCATCTCGCTAATAGTATCTACATTATTTAATTTACCTTTGTACTTCTTGCTAAATGCATAAATTTCTTCCTCTACTTCTTTTAGTCCAGAATCAAAAGCCTCAGGACTTTCACAAAGATCTTTTAAATCCCAAGTGTACTTTTCTTCTACTTCATTTCTCTTTAAGCTTTTCAATCTATACTCCTCCATTTATTTTATTTGCATATTTATAAAAATATCCTGTTATTATATTATAACACTCTCTCATTTCTTTGATAATGATTAAAAAAGATGCTTATCATCGCCTTCATATAAAATATTAAATTCCCCATCTAAATATTCTATTTTAGCCAAAGCTGTGCCTAAGGGAACTTTTCTGTCTGTTAAGTTTTCTAATGGTTTATTTTCAAATAAATTCAATAGCATCATATATGTTAATCCATGGGTTACTATTAAAACATTTTCTCCAGATTGTTTTTTTAGAAACTCCACAAAATCCTTTACTCTTTTTTCAAATTCTAAAAAAGTTTCTCCCTCATTATCAGGCTCATAAATATGGGGCTTAGTAGTGTATAATTCAAATTGTTCAGGATGATTCTTGATTATATCTTCATAATACATCCCCTGCCAATTTCCTACGCCCAATTCTCTCAAAGCTTCCGATGTAACTATCCGTTCTCTTTTACCTTCCATGACAATTTCTGTGGTTCTTAAGGCTCTGCCTTGTGTAGATGTATAGGCAGTATCTATTTCTATATCTTTTAATCTGTCTCTTAACTTTTTCGCGTCATTTATTCCCTTTTTAGTCAATGGAGAGTCTAAAAATCCTTGGATTCTTCTAACTAAATTCCATTCTGTTTGGCTATGTCTAGTCAAATATATGTTCATTGATACCTCCAATTTACTATTATACCAAATCACCTCCCTTTGTGATATAATTTTTTCCAGGTGATAAAATGGCTTTTGATGGAATAGTAACTCGAGCAGTAGTAAAACAATTAAATGATGAGCTAACCGGACTTCGAGTAGATAAAATATATCAAGTGGAAAAGGATGAAGTTCTTCTTCACTTTAGAAAAAATAAATTGTTAATATCTTCTTCTGGTAATAATCCTAGAATATATTTAACTGAACAAACTAAAGAAAATCCCAAAGTACCTCCTATGTTTACAATGGTTCTTAGAAAACATCTTTCAGGTGCAATTGTAAAAAGAGTATCCCAATTTGGAAATGACAGGGTTATAAAAATTGACTTTGATGCGTGGGACGATTTTAGTGAGAAAATTGAAAAATCATTAATAGTTGAGATAATGGGTAGGCACTCAAATATAATTCTTTTAGATAATGAAAATATTATTATAGACTCTATTAAAAGAGTAAGCGAATCTATGAGTAGAGTCAGACAAGTTCTTCCCCATTTACCCTATGAGTATATAAAAGATGAAAACAAAATAGACCCAAGTACCGCTACCTTAGAGGATATTTCAGAAAAATTTAATCATTCTGAAGGTAATAAATCTGTAGAAAATGTAGTATTTAATGCTTTAACTGGATTTAGCAAGAATATGGGAACTGAAATTTCTCTTAGAGCAAATATAGATTCTACTAGACCTTTTAGCTCCTTGGAAGATTTTGAAAAAGAAAATTTAATAAATTCTTCAATGGAGTTAATAAGAGAAATAAACGAAAATGAATTTTCTTACAAATCCTATTTAGATGGAGATCGGATTGTAGATTTTCACGTATTAAATTTGATAAACTTAGAAGGTTTAGATTCTTTGGAATTCAAAACGCCATCAGAAATGTTAGATGCAATATACTCAAAAAGAGATAAAGACGATAGATTAGGTCAAAAAGGTACTGCCTTAAAAAAGATAGTAGCTTCGAAACTTTCCAAAGATAAATCTAAAATTTCAAATTTGAAAAAAGATTTATTAGAAGCTGAAAATAGAGAGCAATACAGGATTTTTGGAGACCTTCTCTCTGCTAATTTTCATAAAGTCAAACCAGGGCAAAAAGAAATTACTCTTCAAAATTTTTATAGTGAAGATTTAGAAGATGTTTTAATACCTTTAGACGAAAAAATATCCGCACCAATAAATGCCCAAAGATTTTATAAAAAATATGGAAAATTGAAAACTGCTGAAAATATATTAAATGAGCAAATAAAAGATACACAAAATGAAATTGACTATCTGGAGTCTGTCTTATCAACTATTGAATTAACTGAAGATGTCTCAGCATTAGATGAAATTAAAGACGAATTAATTGAACAAGGATATATAAAGCGCAGTTCTCAAAAGAAAAAGAAATCAAAAATGGAAATACCAAATTATTTGGAGATGGAAAAAGACGGATTTAACATTTTTATAGGAAGAAATAATAGAGAAAATGACTTATTAACCCATAAAATAGCTAGACGAGATGATATCTGGCTTCACGCCCAAGGAATCCCAGGAAGTCATGTCATAATAAAAACCGAAGGGAAAGATGTACCAGAGGAAGTAATCAAATACGCTGCACAACTAGCCGCATATAATTCTAAAGGCAGAAATAGTGGTTCTATAGAAGTAGATTATACTCAAAAACAAAATGTAAAGAGATCCCCTGCTAATAAGCCTGGACTGGTGAACTATACAAATTTTAAAACTATATCTGTAGATTCTAATCAATTCTAATTTATGTAATATAAAGCCTGAGATTTCATAGGTAGTGAAAGTCTCAGGCTTTTTATATTTTATGACCCTGCCGGGAAAAATCTACGTAAACTGTTTGCTAATTTGTTGATAGGTGATGTTTGGATCACCACTTTACCTGGTCCAGTCACAGTAGTATTAAATATTCCTTCTCCCCCAAATAGAGTGTTTTTTACTCCTCCAACAGATTTAATATCCATTGTGCAAGTTTTATCCATTAGAAGAAGATGACCTGTATCTAAAACCATTTTTTCTCCAGGAGCTAAATCATATTCTCTTATTTCTCCATCAACTTCCATGAATAACAATCCTTCTCCAAATACTTCTTGCATTATAAATCCTTCGCCACCAAATAATCCCTTCATAGGACTTTTGAAAACTACTTTTCTATCAATACCTTCAGTATAAGCTAACATTGCACCTTTTTGAAGGATGATTGAATCCCCTCCTTGTAACTCGATTTTTTGAATACTACCCAAAAATCTAGAAGATATTGCAATCTCTCCTCCATCTCTTTCAGAGACATACTTATTTATGAACATATTCTCTCCTGAAAAAGCCCTACCGAATGCCTTGCCAATTCCTCCTGCCTGAGTATCCATAGACATTGCATCGTTCATCCATGACATACCACCTGCTTCACAATAGATATACTCTCCTCTATCCAGTTGAAAAATTACTACTGGAAACGGCTTACCTGTAATTTCATACTTCATAATTTCCCTCCAATTAATGAATAATGTAATTGATATTATAAATCAATTTAAGTATATATGCCTCAAGAAATTGTAAAATTTCTAATTAAATTTTTGAATATACTATAAATTCTTTATACATCTAAAAAATTCATTTTTTTATTATGCTTCTACTAATTATAATAAAAGATTGGATTTCCTCCAATCTTTACTGTCGTTCTAATATTTCTCTTATCATATCTGTTTTCAAAATATAATC
>JAAYEN010000036.1 GCA_012728775.1 Tissierellia bacterium | reverse complement strand
TCAATTGAATGAGCATCGATAAGAGATTTTTTTAATTTTTCATTTTCTGTATTTAAAGATATTTCAGATATTTTCCCATTAAAATCGTGGTCTGTTATGTATGTCAAATATATTTCTTCCATAAATTGACTGCTGTTAGAATCCTTGATAATAGGTCTTTCAATATAGGATTTTAAAAATATAGGTTCATCTAGTTTCTGCTGATATTCATAAACACTAGCCATTAAAATAGCTATTGCACATATAATTAAACTAATTTTTAGTAATTTCTTATTATTCATATCTCACTCCTTGAAAATACTGCTTCAATACTTTATTTAATCAAGTTCTATTGTTAAACTTTATTCTATCTTACTACATATATTTTAATAATAAAACTCACAATTTTGATTAAAATATTTTCAATTTTAACCAAAGTTGTGAGTTGTTAAGTTTATACTTTTTCAGTATTTATTTAATTCTAATTTGAGTTTTATTCTTTAGGAATTACTTCCCCTGCTAATTCTCCATTCTTTGCAGTCAATACTATTTCCACACCTGGCTTTATTTCTTGGCCAATTAACATCCTAGAGAGTTTAGTTTCTATTTCTTTTTGGATATATCTTTTAACTGGTCTAGCACCATATTGGATATTGTAGGATTGATCTAGTATCAATTCTTTTGCTGCATCGTCTATAGAAAGTGTTATATCCATTTCTTTAAGTCTGTCTTTCAAATCTTGAATTTGTAAATCTATTATCTTAAAGATTTCTTCTTTTCTAAGTGGTGTAAATAATACTATCTCATCTACTCTATTTAAAAACTCTGGTTTAAAAGCTCTTCTTAATTGTTCTTGGACTCTTTCTTGAGCAGGTTTAGAAATTGTTCCGTCATCTTGAATTCCTTCTAATAAATCCATAGAACCTATATTGGAAGTCATAATAATTACTGTATTTTTGAAATCCACTGTTCTACCTTGGTTATCAGTAAGTCTTCCGTCATCTAATACTTGGAGCAATATATTAAATACATCTGGATGCGCTTTTTCAATCTCATCAAATAATATTACAGAATAAGGTCTTCTTCTAACAGCTTCTGTAAGTTGTCCACCTTCTTCATATCCAATATATCCTGGAGGCGCTCCTACTAGTCTAGATACTGTATGTTTTTCCATATATTCACTCATATCAATACGAATCATATTCTTCTCATCGTCAAAAAGAGATTCTGCTAAAGCTTTTGAAAGTTCTGTTTTACCGACTCCAGTTGGACCTAAGAAGATAAATGAGCCTATGGGTCTATTTGGAGCTTTTAAACCCGATCTAGATCTGATTACTGCGTCAGTTACCGCTTGTACAGCTTCATCTTGTCCAATAACTCTATTGTGTAAAATTCTGTCTAGTTTTAAAAGTCTTTCTCTATCTGATTCTTGTAATTTTGTAATAGGAATTCCTGTCCAACGAGAAACTACTTCTGCAATTTCTTCTTCGGTAACTTCTTCTTTTACGATTTTATCGCCTTTTGCTTCAGCTTCAGTAGCTTCTTTCAACTCATTTTCTAATTTGGGGAGTTCCCCATATTTTAAAACTGAAAGGGTTTCTAAATCGTATTTTCTTTCCGCTTCTGCAATTTTACTTTTTATAGAGTCGATTTCTTCTTTAATTTCATTTACTCTATTAATGGATTGTTTTTCTTCTTCCCATTTAGCACTTAGCTCATCAAATTTACTTTGTTCTTCAGAAATTTCTCCTTCCAAGTTTTCTAGTCTCTTCTTGGAGGCTTCGTCCTCTTCTTTTTTCAAAGCGGCTTTTTCAATTTCTAAAGTTAAAAGTCTTCTTCTAATTTCGTCCATAGCTTCTGGCATGGATTCTATTTCTGTCCTAAGCATTGCTGAAGCTTCGTCCATTAGGTCTATTGCCTTATCAGGTAAAAATCTATCTGTAATATATCTATTGGAATATACAGCTGCAGCAATTACTGCACTGTCCGATATTCTAATTCCATGATGGATTTCATATTTTTCTTTTATACCACGAAGAATAGAAATGGTATCTTCTACAGTCGGCTCATGAACCATTACCCTTTGAAATCTTCTCTCTAGGGCTTTATCTTTTTCTATATTTTCACGATATTCGTCTAGAGTAGTTGCTCCAATGGCATGGAGTTCTCCCCTGGCTAACATTGGTTTTAATAAGTTGGAAGCATCCATACTTCCTTCTGCCTTACCTGCTCCAACTATATTGTGAATTTCATCTATAAATAGAATAATCTGTCCTTCAGATTGTTTTACTTCATTTAATACTGCCTTTAATCTCTCTTCAAATTCTCCTCGATACTTTGCACCAGCTACTAAAGAACCCATGTCTAGAGAAATTATCGTTTTATCTTGTAAACTTGATGGTACGTCACCTTGTACTATCCTTTGGGCAAGGCCTTCTACTATTGCAGTCTTTCCAACTCCTGGTTCACCAATTAGAACTGGATTATTTTTTGTTCTTCTGGAAAGAATTCTAATAGTGTTTCTAATTTCTTCGTCCCTACCGATTACTGGATCAATTTTTCCATCTCGTACTTTTTTGCAAAGGTCTGTACCGTATCTTTCCAACGCTTCATAAGTTCCTTCTGGATTATCAGTAGTTACATTTTGATTTCCGCGAACTTGTTTTAATGCTTGTAAAAATCTATCTCTAGTTATCCCAAATTGATTAAATATCTTTTGGGATTTTGTTCCTTTTTGTTTTAAAAGTGCTAAATATAAGTGCTCAACACTTACATAGTCATCTTGAAAGTCATTTGCTTCTTTGATGGCATCATTTATAATTTTATTGAAGTCTTGACTGGCGTAAGTAGATCCTCCTGATTGTTTGGATAGTTTTCCAATTTCATTTGCAATCTCTCTTTTATATCTACTCAAATCTATTCCCATAAGGCTGACAATTCTCGGAATCAAACCTTCGTCATCATTAATTAATGCATGATGTAAATGAAGTTCTTCCACTTGAGGATTGCCATTACTTATGCACTCGTTATTCGCATTTTGAATTGCTTGAATACTTTTTTGTGTGAAATTATTTAAGTCCATATTCGCATTCCTCCTTATTATTTAATTGTATGAACTTTGAAGTTTTTTATAGAGTTCTTCTTGCTCTGGAGTCAAATTAGATGGATTCATAATTTCAAATTCCACCAATAAATCTCCTTTTATATTATTTAAATTCTCAAATCCTCGATTTCTTACCTTAACCCTTTGACCAGATTTGGTTCCTTCAGGAATTTTTACTTTGATTTTCCCTGAAACGGGATTTACTACTGTATTACCACCGAAGTAAGCGTCCCATGGAAATATTTCTGCTTTATAAACTATATCTACACCTTCTAATCTCTCTTTTGGCGTAGTTCTAACTTCTATTTCAAATAATATATCCCCATCAATTCCCCATTTGTCGCCTTTTACTCTAAGTCGTTTACCATCAGTTATACCTTTGGGTATCTTTACATCAAGACTTACATTTTGGCCATTGAAATTTACGCTCACTGGCTTGTTTATACCTTCGTAGGCCTCTTTTAGACTGACTGATAATCTGGAATTGTATTGTGGTCTTGCTTTTTGTTTTTTCGCAGTTCTGCCACCAAATAAGTCTTCAAAGCCGAAACTACTTTTAGTAGTGGTTTTTCTAGAGTCTCCTCCTCCGAAGAACATATCAAAGAAATCGCTAAAATCTCCCATATTTGAGGAAGTATAAGTGTAACCAAAGTCATTTGGATTGAAGTTTTGACCTCCTTGGAAGTTATATCCTGCTCCGAAGTTATCGTATTGAGTTCTCTTCTCACTGTCACTTAATACTTCATAGGCTTCTGTCACTTCTTTAAACTTTTCTTGGGCAGCTTGATCATCAGGATTTAAATCGGGATGATATTTTTTTGCTAACTTTCTATACTTTGATTTTATTTCATCAGTTGTAGCTTTTTTATCAACCCCAAGAATTTTGTAATAGTCTTTATATTCCAAAATTTCACCCCTTTTATTTTCATTAAATGACCAGAAGTTTTACCTTCTGGTCGATAGTGTTTTTCAAGTTAATAATACATCATAGCCTTTAATTGTCAAATTAAATTAAAATGTAAATCAATCACACTTCGCTATAAATCAATTATACCCGAGTTATCCACAGGTAAACATGGAAATAATAATTTGTAGTTATAATTTTAAAATAATAGATGCCTAGGGCAAAGTTTTACGAAATATATATGTCTAACTTAGCCTTAGGCATCTCTACTAATTACTAATTTCTAATTATTATCTATTAAAATCTGTATTTTGCTCCTAATCCCATTGGGAACTGTGCTTGGTTTGCATCTACTAAAACTACTTCTCCTCCACTATTTATTACTTCTGCTACAAGCTTATTTATCTCATCAATCTGCAATTGGTCATATTTTGTGGATATGAAAAGGGTTTCTATTCTTCCAGTAGGTGCGTCGGTTACAATTCTAGAAGCATTGTCTGTGCCCATATCTCTAGCTATCTCTGTTTGTAGTCCATCGAGTCGATCCTCTACATTTTTAGCATATATAGGCAATAAGTTTCTTCTTAAAGCTTCAATCTTCTCTTTATCATCCATAGAATCCAGTGGCTTATCTATCGTTGCTAGAATGTTTATTTCGTCCTTTGCAATTTCTTTAAATTCAGATACATTTTCTGTAGTTCCAAAAAGTATTATCGGTGCCTTTTTTTCTTTAAAGAATTCGCCTAATTCTTTCGATAGATATCTAAAGTATTTTTCTGTTTCTTTTTCATCTATTTCTGGTTTTGCTTTATGACCGTGGAAAGAAGTTTCTGAACCACCAGTGCTCACCACACGATTTTCCAAATCTCTGTCGTCAAATAAATCTTTAAAGTGTTCATGAATTTCTGGAGTTTCTAATTCTTCCATGGTATTTGAACTTAATTCATGGATTTTAAATCTATCTCTGGATACATCTAATAAATAGTAATTGTTTGGTAGCTCGTAATAATTAATTAATGGCAAAATGTGGAATTGGCTACCTACTACTACAAGTTCTGGTACATCACCTGTAAGCCTAATCACTTTAGTTTCTTCTGAATTAATTAAAACAGCCAAACCCTCTGTTCCATAATTCCAAAAGCTTAAGTCATCGTAGATTTTTTTTGCCTCTTTAAAATATTCTTGAGGTTTAATGTTTTTGTTTTCTTCTAGTTCTTTGGATGCTTTGTTTAGTAAATTATTAAATCTTATTTTATCTTGTTTGTTGTCTGGGGACGTTCTATGGGTTGGTAAATAAATACTTACAAAAACGTCATCTTTTTTTTCTAGTAAATCTCGAATTCTAATATTTTCCATAACTGCCTCCTAAATCGTTCTTGTAACTATATTACCCTAATTTAATATTGAATTAACAATAAGTAATATAAAAATACTTCCCTACTAGCAAATACTAGTGGGAAGTAAATTAATAATTCTTCTTATTTATCCAAATCTTCTCTATAAAGTAAATCGTCTTCCTCTTCAACTATTATCAAATCATCATCTCTGATGCCTTCAGGATTTTGTAGAATGTCATTTTCAAAATATTCAACTCTTTGTTTTACAGGATCTATAGAATCTATTTTGTGCTCTCCATGAATTATATTTGTAGCATCTTGAATTTCATC
>JAAYEN010000095.1 GCA_012728775.1 Tissierellia bacterium | reverse complement strand
TTGTGATTTTCTCCACGGCTTTTTTTACAACCATTGTCTCTACATTTTCATTTTTTCTAATATGTACTGTTACATAGGTCATTCCCATATCGTTATCCTCCTTTTATTTTATTGGGTTTTATCTTTTCTCCAGAAGAACAAACCATAACGTAAGCTTTGATATACATTTTTAGCTGTAAGTTCTTTCTTGTCTACCTTCATAAAGTATTTATACCAGATGTAATAAATTTCACTTCTGTTCTCATCAGAACCATATGCAAGTCTTAATGTCCAATTGTTTTTATCTAATTCATTAAAGAAGGTCATAAAAACTGTTTCTAATTTGCTATACATATCTTTATGATTTTCTTCATCTGATAAATATTCTAATATATAGTCGTAGAATATTCTTGGCGTATATATAATATCTGCATTTATTTCTTGATTTTTCTTTCTAGTATAATAAACTGCCAATTGTTCTTTCGCCAATTCAAAAGCTCCAATATGAGTACATTCTCTTATTGCATTTAAATTGGTTCCTTGCTTAAATCGTTTCCCCTTTATTTCATCTTCTACTTTTACTACGTATTCTAGTATTTTTTCCTCATACTCGGATGATTCAATATCTGTCTTGTACCATTCTAATAAGTATCTTGTCTTATATTGAGAATACCGTGCGTCATTTGGGCCAAGTAATTCACCCATATCTATTCTGCTGTTTTTATCTATTGCCATCTGACTATAGGCATATCCTATTTCCATGTATTTCAAAGCATAGTCGTTTATCCCATATAGGATGGCTGTTGAAGTCAGTCTTTGAAAATACATTGCATTTTCAAGTGCATATTTAAAACTCCTGCCGTTAATTTCCTTAGTCTTGTCATATACGGAATCAGCCACTACTTTAAAATCATAATGTTCCCGTCTTTCTGCTTCCTTTTCCCAATCCCTTATTTTCTTATATTCTATTTCTCTTTTCTCCGTTTCCATTCAAGCCTCCTAAACACAAAGCGAATAGTAATTATTCGCTTTGTGAAATATTGAATTCATCATGTAATAATTTAAAAACCAAAGGCTAAACCAACACCAAAACGTAATTTCATTGTTTCTAATCTTGCACTATTATATGTTTGCACAAATGCAATCAATCCTGGTAGTGCTAATGTTAATATTGCGACTGCTACAACTGGTGTCATTTCAAGCCTAAACTCTGGTACCCTAAGCAATTCCCAACTTCGATATCTTATTGGATCAGGATCCGGGTTATATAAGGAATAGCAGATTAGACCTGGCTGCTCTAAAAAGTAATTTATTACTCCGCCTAATGGCCATGCTTCAACTCTTGCTGGAATTGGCCAACTATTGCCTAAACGTAGGCTTTCAATATCTGAGAAATTACCGTGATTTGCTTCATTATACTTAATTAGGGACTACTGCGCAACCTGAAAAGCATTAAAAACAGGACGTTACAGGGAAATTAATGGTAAAATTAATGCATGAGAAAAGTTTGAAATCTTAGAAAAACCTTGCACTAGGAGCGGCAGATGAATCGTAGAAGACATAAGCAAGTGGCATTCCATGACTTTCCTGGCGGGTTTAATGGTGCCAGGATCTTCTCTGACAATCGATGGGTGAAGTTGGCGCAGATC
>JAAYEN010000213.1 GCA_012728775.1 Tissierellia bacterium | reverse complement strand
TTATCCACTTATGTATTGGTATTTACTGATATTATAAGGGAAGTTTCAGAAATTATGGCAGTGGGAGAATTCGACTCCCAAATCGCCAATGGCTTTGGGAAAAAATTAGTAGACAATGGATTTTCTGCAGATGGAATTTTATCTAGAAAAAAACAAGTAGTTCCAATTGTAACTATGGCAATTTCTGAAGCTAAAAAAATGTAGATTAAAAAATCCCCGTGGATACCAGGTATAACTGATAATCACGGGGATTTTATTTGGGAAAATCTAATCAGGATTTTCATTTTTTTCAATTTCTTCTTTTAAATCTTCATCTACTTCTTCTCTGTCTTTATCACTTTTTGGCGTTGCCAAGGTGATTATAAGATTTTTGTTCATAACTTGGCTAAGGCTTAGAGTGTTTTCGTCTAAAGGAACGGATTCTTTTCTTAGGGTTTTATATTCTACAACATCTCCTAGGGTATTGTATATCACTGTAGCCACAGGAACTGCCATTAACATTCCAAACAATCCCATTATAGCTCCTCCCAAGGTTACGCTCACCATTACCCAAATTCCTGGAAGTCCTACTTGGTCTCCTACTACTCTAGGATAAACTAAATTGGATTCTAGTTGCTGTAAAACTACTGTTAGGACAATATAAATTAGTCCTTGTTGAATATTTGTTGCTCCAATAAGAACAAATCCCATTATTCCAGTAAGAAATGGCCCAAAGTATGGAACGAAATTTAACATAACACTTAAAAAAGATAAAGAGGTTCTATAAGGGAGTCTCAAAATCAACATAGCCACGAAATTCATAATACCATAAAGGACAGATGACATGGTAAGTCCACTGATGAAATTTGTAAAACTTCCTCCGAATCTTGCAGTTGTAATCATAATTACTTGGGCAGTATTTTCATCTAAAAATGCATACAAGGCTTTGACAATTTGTTTTCCGAAAGTTTCTTTATAGAATAATAAATAAAGGGAAAAACTCACTGCCAAAAACATGGTAAATACAAAACTAAAAGTATTAGATACTAGACTTACACCACCTAGAAAAGCTGATCTTACATATCTTTGGAGATTTTCCCTGAGTCCATTGGAAATATTTTCTAAATCCTTTTGATAAGAATTCAAAAACTCCCAGTCTGTATCGCTAAATCTTTCCACCCAAGCATTAAAACGATCTATTAATTGGGGGAGAGTTTCTGTAAATTGTCCTACTGTATCCATCAAGGCGGGGATTAAAGAACGTATTGCAAAAAACATAAAAATAATTACTAAAACTATAGTTATAACTAAAGCTATTCCCCTATAAAGACCTTTGGAATCAGTATTTTTAAAGACAAAGCGTCTTAGAAATATTTCTACACCACGCAAGGGCACGCTGATAAATAACGCCAAGACTGCTCCTATAATAAAAGGCATTAATACGCTGGATATTGCTGAAACTACACTTCGCAAAGCATCAAAGCGAAATAAAACAAATGCCACTATTAAGAGTACAGTTCCAACTACAATAGGATTTTTTATTTTATTTTTTTCCATACTCATTCCTCCTGGGTTTATTATACATGATAATCT
>JAAYEN010000018.1 GCA_012728775.1 Tissierellia bacterium | reverse complement strand
GAAACTGCTTCATTACCTGATAATCTTTCTCTAATTGTCATATTAATCTTCCTCCACCATTTCTATCGCCTCAAAAGGACATACTTTTGCGCATATTCCACAGCCTTTACAGTGATCAAAATTGAAATCCATTCTTTTGTCATCTGCTAAAGGTATTGAGCTATCTGGACAATATGGGAAACAAAGCAGGCATTGTCTGCATTTTTCTTCTATCCAAACAGGTCTTTTAGTTCTCCAGTCTCCTGTGATAAAGTGTTTAGAATTTCCTTCAGCGTAAATAGCTCCACCTTCGGTAATATCTTCCCATTTCACATCTTCTTGTAATTTTTTGTAATCGTGTTTCATTATTTTCTAACCTCCTCAAGGGATCTGCGAAGAGCGTTCATATTTCCTTCGATAACTTCAGGTTTACTTGCAAACTTGTGTTTGAAAGAATTTTCCATTTCTCTAATGAAAATTTCGTCCTCCATAACTTTGGACACTTTTACTACTGAAGCTAGCATAGGAGTGTTAGGGAAATATCTACCTAAACAATCTTCTGAAATAGTTCTAGCATCTATGGTATACACATCACCTTCGTATCCTTTTAAATGCTTTCTAATTTCTTCAGGACTTTTTTCGCTATTTACTATAATAGCTCCGTCTTCTTTTAATCCTTCGGTAACATTTACAGACTCCAAAAGAGTTTGGTCTACAACTACTACGTAATCTGGGTTGTATATGTTAGAGTGAACTCTTATGGGATTTTCGCTTATTCTGTTATAAGCAGTTATAGGTGCGCCCATTCTTTCTGGACCGTACTCAGGAAAGCCTTGAACATAATTTCCTGTAGCAAAGGCAGCATCAGCTAATAAAAGGGAAGCAGTTTTTGCTCCTTGGCCACCTCTACCGTGCCATCTAATTTCTAATGTTTTAGACATTTTTTACCTCCATATCTTTTTATACTTATATAATATGCAAAAACTATGCCAAAATCAAGAGCTTGTAAAAATCTCATTGTATAGACAAGGATTGTTAGAAATGTTAGAATATTAATAAGAATATATAAACAATGTTAGAAAAATTATAACAAGAGGTATAATATGATAAATTTAAATGATTTACGAGAAAATCTGGTATTAGAAGAAGTGGCTAATGTAATAAGTGATGGAATTAACGTAGTTAACAACGACGGAATTGTCATATATTCCAACAAAATTTCAGCAGAATATGCGAATGTAACTCCCCAGGAGATGATGGGAAATCACATTTCTAAATTTTATCCTGACGCAGTTTTGTTACAGGCCTTAGACAACAATAAAGCTATGCTTGATAGAAAAATCCATTATATTGGAGGTAAAAGATATATAGTAAGTGCATATCCTTTAGTAATAAACGGCAAAGTAGAAGGGGCGTTTTCAGTATTTAGAGATATTAGAGAGATAGACGAATTAAATAGAAAAATTCAAGCTCTCCAAATGCATTTGTATTTATCAGATACTGAGGCAGATATTTCTTCATTGATTGGCGTAAGAGAGAGTTTAAAAGACGTATTGCAAAGTGCTAAGAGGACAATAGGCTCCATAGGAGGACCTAGGCATTCTATAATAATCGGAGATTCGGGAACTGGAAAAACCATGCTAGCGAAGTTGATTTACAATTACGGAAGGGAGATTGGAACTCTAGATAAAGATGCTCCTTTTATAGAAGTAAACTGTGGTCAATTTACAAACTCTGACATTGCAGCCCTGGAAATATTCGGCAGTGAAGAGGGATCCTTTACTGGCGCAATGGAAAAAAAGGGGCTACTTGAAAGAGCTAACGGAGGAATACTGTTTTTAGATGAAGCCCACGAACTAGGAAATTATCAATCTATATTGTTAACGGCTATAGAAACGGGAAGATTTAGAAGAATTGGAGGATCGAAAGAGATTTCCGTAGACGTAATTATAATTGCTGCCTCTACTAAAAATTTAAAAAATGAATTACTTCCGGAACTTTACCAAAGATTAGCTCAATACGAATTATATCTTCCACCATTAGACGAAAGAAGTGAAAAAGAGAGGGAAAAATTATTCTACTATTTTATAAATAAATATGAAGAAGCAGTCAAAGAACACCAAGGAATCGATTATGAAGTTGTATTTTCTAAAGAAGCTAGGGAGTTGGTTCTCCAAGGGAAATATCCTAGGAATATACGCCAGTTTAGAGATGTAATAAACTATTCAATCGACCAAGCATCGCCTTTAATATCTGATTTAGACGGAGAATCTGAGATAAAAGTTATGGTAAGAACAAGTCATTTACCCTTTGAAATTTCCCAAGTAGAAATCTTAAAGGAGAATAATTTTAAGGAAATGTATAGAATTATAGACGAGTTATCAGCCCAAGGTTTGGGACCCAGAAAGATTTCAAATGCTTTAAAAGATCTTAATTATGACTTTAAATACTATCAAGTTGCGTATTATTTGAACAAAAAGTAGAGTGGTTTATAATCAAACCTTATGGATTGAAATCAAACCACGGGTATAGTATAATATATTCATCTTTAAATAGAAGTTTTGAAGATGAATAAAAAATTATCTCTACAATTCGGAACGAAATTAAACCAAAGGAATAAAATCACAACGGTAAACCTCGTCAAATACCTACTAATATTTTGGTACGTAAATTGCATACTATATTATTAAGGACGAGGAAGGAGGTAAAATGTTAAAAAGAATTAGGCTCTTATTTAAAAGAAATAGAGACCATATAACCCACGATATCCTGACAGAATTTAGAAAACTAGACCTAGGAATAGTATGGATGGAAATCTATACAAAGGATTGTTATATTAAATTCGAAGTTCCAGATGAAAAGATTTATAATTTATTATTAAAAAATCTAGAAAAGATTCAAGACTTAGATAGCATTTCTGAAATCGATTTAATAGCATTTGAGGCTAGAAATCTTCAAGTAAATGAGATAATTAATCTTTTAGGAAAACTCATTTTAGTTGTAGATTGCAATGGTATTGTAAAGTATTCCAATATTTCTGAGGAATTAAAAGCAGTTAAAGGCGAACTTTCTACTATAATGGGAAAATCCATTTCAGAATTTATTGAAGATGAAGAATTCGTGGGAAAAGTTTTAGATGATAGTTTGGAAGAATCCATTGATGAACTTACATTAGGTAATAGCGAATTTATTGCCAAAATGTATAGAAAAAGATTTCGCGATTCAAATTTGTTAGGAAAAATTATTGTATTTGAAGATATCAGCGAATTGAGTTCGTATGCGGATAAGAAATTCTACTCAAGTCATATTACTTTTAAAGATCTAATTTTTGAAAGTCCTTTAATGGAAAAATGTGTAAAAACTGCTATGGAGTTTTCTCAAATGGATGTAGAAATACTTATAACGGGAGAATCAGGAACGGGAAAAGAACTTTTTACTAGAGCAATACATAATTTAAGTAGCAGAAGAGACAAGCCCTTTATAGCAATCAACTGTTCTTCACTTCCTGAACAGCTTTTAGAAAGTGAACTGTTTGGTTACGAGGATGGAAGTTTTACAGGAGCTATCAAGGGAGGAAAGGCTGGAATATTCGAAAGTTGTAATGGCGGCACTATATTTTTAGATGAAATTGGAGATATGCCAATCCATTTACAAGCCAAGCTTTTAAGAGTCCTTCAAGAAAAGCGAATAAGAAGGATTGGAGGCTCGGAAGAAATTCCGGTAAATTTCAGGCTTATTTCAGCTACTAATAAAGACTTAAAGAAGATGATATTAAAAGAAGAATTTAGATTAGACTTGATGTATAGACTAAACACTTTAAGTTTGAGTATTCCGCCCCTTAGGAAGAGGAAGGAAGATATAAAACCACTAGTGGAATATTTTACCAATAAATATTCCAATGGAAATGGAAATGAAACATATTCTCAAGACGCTATAAAAGCTCTTTTATCCTATAATTATCCTGGTAATGTAAGAGAATTGCAAAATATAATCATAAGAGCTCTAACTACCCTAAAGGGAAATGTAGTTAAGCCTTCAGATTTAAAATTTTATTTTGAAGATAGTTCAAATGGCGTGAATGAAACATTTGATGAAAAAGTAGAAAAATTTGAAATAGAATTGATAACGAGTGCTTTAGAAGATGGTGCCAGTATTAGACAGACTGCCCATAATCTAGGAATTACTCACACAAAACTTATTAATCGCATGAAAAAATATAAATTATAAAATCGAGGTGTTTTATGGACCATAACAAAAAAGTAGAACCTAGAGGTTATGCTTTAATACCATTTGCAATATTTATTTTAGTTTACTTAATGTCGGGAATTATACTACAAGGACAAGGGGTAGACATGGCGTTTTACCAAATGCCAGCTCCTGTAGCTTCTTTTGTAGGGATTATATTTGCATTTATTATGTTTAAAGGAACAATCGACGAAAAGTTTGAAACTTTCGTTAGAGGTTGTGGCGACGAAAATATAATAATTATGTGTTTGATTTACATACTAGCAGGAGCATTTTCTGCAGTAGCTACAGCTAGTGGTGGTAGAGATGCAGTTGTAAACGCGGGATTGTCAATTATACCTCCAAATCTTATTTCAGCAGGTATATTTATAATAGCAGCATTTATGTCTACATCTACTGGTACATCAGTAGGAACTATATCAGCTCTAGGAACTATTGCTTTAGGACTTGGAGAAGGTGCAGGATTAAATCCAGCTTTAGTATTAGGTGCTTTGGTTGGTGGATCTATGTTTGGTGATAACTTATCTATTATTTCAGATACAACAATCGCAGCAACTAGAACTCAAAAT
>JAAYEN010000005.1 GCA_012728775.1 Tissierellia bacterium | reverse complement strand
TGCCGTCTTTAAGGCTTTAGGGGTAGAGTGATTAAGAAAGAGAATTAGTTGGTTGAATTTTAAATATTAAATTCGAAAGGAGAGTACTAATAGTTATGATTTTTACTGAAGAGCAATTAAGAGATTATGCAAAGCCACTTAGTGAAACAGAAGAAAATCAATGTAAGAACTCTATACGAATGGTGTCAAAAGCCTTGAGTGATTTAGGATTAAAAGAAAATGAAATAGAGACTTTATATGGAACTTCTACAGCATATCAAATAAGAATGACTGACAGTTTAAGTGGATATGATATTAAATTATTTTTACAAGGGTCTTATGCTAATAATACAAATGTGAGAGAACATAGTGATATTGACATTGCTGTAGTCCAAGAAGATACATTTCGACCTAAATATAGACCGAATGTGTCCGGGGAGGATTATGGATTTACAAATGCTACTCCGAGAGTTAAAAGTTTTAAAGATGAAGTTGAAGATGCTTTAATCAAACATTTTGATAAAGATGTAGAAAGAAAGAATAAATCTATAAAAATAAATGGAAACTCATATCGAAAAGACACTGATAGTGTTCCAGCTATGCGTTCTAGAGACTATAGACAAGACTATAGATTTGATGATAAAAATTATATTGGTGGTATTTTAATTAAAGCAGATGATGGGCAAGAAATAATTAATTATCCAGAGCAACACATAAAAAATGGAGTAGAAAAAAACAATGATACTAATTATTATTTTAAAAAAATGGTGAGAGTTGCCAAAGAATTAAGATATCAGATGAAAGATTTAGGATATTCATATGCTCAAAAAGCAAGTTCTTTTGGAGTAGAATGTTTGTTGTGGAATATTCCTAATCAATATTTTACTAAATACTCTACTTATTGTTATGTATTTGATGATATTGTTAAATATTTATATGATAACAGATTTAGTCTTCTTGATTTTATGGAGGTAAATAATATAAAAAAATTATGTGATGATTCTCCAGATAGGCGAGATATTTATAAAGGGTTTATAGAAGAATTAAAAGGATTCTATGCCTATGAAGTCTAGAATTAATAATTTATTAAAGTGGGCAGGAATAATAAGTGCTATTATTTTCTTAGCACTAAAATATTTTAAAGGTGCTGAAAATATATGGGATTACGGAGGATTGGCTGGTGAGGCAGCAGGATATAGTTCTATATTAGTTTTATTATATGAAAAATGGATTTGGAGATATAATCCCTTAATAAAAATACCTAAGCTGAAAAAAGAATATAGTGGTTTATTAAAATATAACTATGATAATATTCCAGGAGAAAAAGATATAGATATAATTATTTCCCAAACTTTAACCAATATAAATATTATTATTAAAACAGATGAAATAACAAGCAATAGTATAACAAGTGAGCTTATAGAAGAGAATAATCAATATGTTCTTTACTATACTTATTTAACTCAACCTAAAAGTCAATTTAGTGATAAAAATCCTATGCAATACGGTTCTAGCAAGCTTTGTATTGATAATGAGGATGAATTTCATGGAATTTATTGGACAACGAGGGAAACTAAAGGTGACATTTATTTCAAATCAATTTAAAAGAGGTAGAGCTACTATCTCTCAACCTCTTTCCCCAAATAATTATCATAGTTCTTCTTATACTGATATAGCCTGTCCTGCTCTTGGCGGGATTGATTGAGTTTCTCAATGAGAGACTCTTTTTTTGTATGAAGTTTTTCAAGGTCTTCATAAATTTGTTTGGTAGTAGGTAGAACATTAGAGTCCTGAAAACTTTCAGCAACTGCCTTTTTATAAAGCATAAGTTGAGGGCTATATTCATTAATGAAAGCCTTATCTTCAGGGTGTGCCTTAGCATATTTATGGATTTCTTTATATTGTTCTATGGTATAGCGGTTCTCCATAATTTGCTTTTTTGCTTCTATAAGTTTTTCTATTTCTTTATTTTCTGTAAGAAGATTTTGAACTTCAGTAGCTTTTTCATGTATAGCTTTTTCTAGTTGTTCTCGTGTTTTAAAACCTTCATTTCTAACCTGGTTAATAGTATCTGCCATAGTAGACAGATTATGCTTTGTTGCCCAATATTTGTACCCAGGAGAGCTTTTAACCTT
>JAAYEN010000199.1 GCA_012728775.1 Tissierellia bacterium | reverse complement strand
GGTATAAGTCTTTGGTTTGTGCTGCCTATAAATGAAAGTTCGATACTTCTCTTCGCCATTATAAATGGTCCGTCGATTAGTAAGTCTGTTTCTTTTAGGAGCTTTTCAATTCCTAGGTTGTACTTTTCCATTTCTTGTAATTTCTCAAGGGTATATCCCGTATAGACTATGACGTTTTTATTTCTCTTGTGGATTTCTTTTGCAAGTTTCGACAAGTTCTCTCCTTGGTCGAAGGGTTCTCCGCCGGAGATTGTAATGCCGTTTAGTCCATCATGGTTGTCAAATCTTTCTAAGATTTCTTGGATAGAAATTTCAAATCCGCCGTATTTGTTGTGGGTTTGGGGATTGTGACATCCTGGACATTTGTGGGGACAGCCTTGGGTAAATACTACGAAGCGCAGTCCTGGTCCATCTACTATGGATTCTTCTACGATGGAAGCTATTCGCAGAGCTTCACCTTCATTTATTTTTCGTTTTTCTTTGGTATGAAGTTTAAGTTTTCTCTCCCAAAGATCATTCATGTTTTACTCTTTCTGATACTTCTGCTCTTTTGGCGTCGTTGAATCTGTCCATGGTGCCTACTAGATATCCTGTAATTCTTCTGATTCTGTCGAAAGGCTCGTCTGGAGTTTCTTCTCTGCCGCATTTTGGGCAAGTATCTCCGATGACTCCTGAGTAGCCGCACACTGGGTCTCTGTCTAGTGGATGGTTGATGGAGCCGTAGCCGATTCCACTGTCTTTCATATGAAGTATCAAGTCTTCAAAGACTGTTAGATTTTTGCTTGGGTCGCCGTCTAATTCAATGTAGGTGATATGTCCTGCATTTGTGTAGGCGTGGTATGGTGCTTCTTTCTCGATTTTTTTGTGAGCGCTTAGGGTGTAATAAACTGGTACGTGGAAGGAGTTGGTGTAGAATTTGTGATTTGTAATGCCTTCCATGGAGCCGAATCTGTCTCTGTCCATTTTTACAAATCTTCCTGACAATCCTTCTGCCGGTGTAGCGATTAGCGTATAGTTCAGCTCTTCCATAGCTGCTCTTTCGTCGCATTTGTCCTTCATATATTTTACTATTTCCACGCCAAGTTTTTGGCTATCGTCGCTTTCACCGTGGTGCTTTCCTGTAAGGGCTACTAAAGTTTCTGCAAGTCCGATAAATCCAACGGTAAGTGTGCCGTGTCTTAAAACTTTGTCGATTTCGTCTTCGTTTTTCAATTTATCTGAGTCTATCCAGATTCCTTGTCCCATTAAGAATGGATAGTTGTAGACGAACTTACGTCTTTGGATTTCAAATCTGTGGCGAAGTTGTCTAAACACTAAATCCAATTTTTTATCTAGCAATTTATAAAACTCGTCCATGGATCCTCTAGCTTCAATTCCAAGTCTTGGAAGATTTATGGAAGTGAAGCTTAAATTTCCTCTGCCCTTTGTAACTTCTTGATTTCTGTCAAAGACATTTCCCATTACTCTCGTTCTGCAGCCCATGTAGGAAACTTCTGTGTTGTCGTCTCCTTCTTTGTAGTATTGAAGATTAAAGGGTGCGTCTAGGAAGCTAAAATTTGGAAACAATCTCTTGGAAGATACTTTTATAGCTTGTTTAAACAAATCGTAGTTAATATCTCCTAGTTTTGTGTTTATTCCGTCTTTTACTTTGAATATTTGTACTGGGAAAATTGGAGTCTCGCCATTTCCTAGGCCGTCTTCTGTAGCGTTTAGTAACTCTCTCATAACCAGTCTAGCTCCGTGAGTCGTGCCTGTTCCGTAGTTAATGGAGGTAAAGGGCACTTGGGCTCCTGCTCTGGAGTTCATGGTGTTTAGGTTGTGAATTACTGACTGCATGGCTTGGTAAGTGGAGCGAGTAATTCTTTTATTTGCAAGTTCCAAAATATTTTTTATCTTGGGATCTAAGTTTTCTCTCTTAAGTTCTTCTGTTAATTCTTCATAGTCAAATTTAGAAATCCTATCTATTTCTTCTGGGTCTATATCTTCTCCTAAGAAAATTTTAGCTTCTTCTACCAAATCTCTAATGTGCTTTTTGCAAGTTTTATGGACTCCATCTGCCATTACGTTGTCGAAATTGGGAATGGATTGTCCGCCGTGCATTTCGTTTTGGTTAGCTTGTAACGCTATACAAGCCAAAGCTGCATAGGATTCTATACTTTGTGGGTCTCTTAAAAATCCGTGACCAGTGGAAAATCCGCCTTTGAATAGTTTTTGTAAATCTATTTGGCAACAGGTTTCTGTGAGAAGATAAAAGTCCTTGTCGTGTATGTGGATGTCGCCGTTTTTGTGTGCTTTCATCATATCTTCTGGCAAAACGTAATTGTCTATAAATGCTTTGGAAGATTCGGAGCCGTATTTGAGCATCATGCCCATAGCAGTGTTTCCGTCTACGTTGGCATTTTCTCTTTTCATATCCACTGAATAAGCGTCGGAGTATGTGAGCTCTTTAAATGTATCCATGAGTTCATTTTTTTGATCTCTGATTTTAGTTCTTTCGCTACGATAGATTATGTAGGCTTTCGCAGTTAATGGCACGCCATTTTCCATCAAAACCACTTCCACTATATCTTGTATCTCTTCCACTTCTGGAATTTTATAACCGTCGATACTGGAAACTACTTCTGATGTAAGTTGGTCTAATTCTCTGTCTGTTAGGGTTTCGCTAGGAACATTGGCGTTTGCTTTTGCAATAGCTTGGCGAATTTTAAAAAAGTCAAAGGGCACTAGGGTACCATCTCTTTTAATAATTTGTTTTGGATTTGATGTGGCTGTGTTGTAAATGATCATAAAAAAACTCCCTTTCTTATTTATTCGGAGTTCGACAGCAAAACTGTTAAACCCGCTTGTCAATGTCTTCGTGACACGGGCACTTCATCGGCAAGTCTTCCGGCTTAGCTCCCCACTTACCCTTCCCGAAATCAATCAGTGGTTTTGTAAGTTTCGCTTGAGCAATACGGCGGCGAATACCGCACAGGATTCAAACCTGTTTCCTTTTTAAGCGTTTTTGAATAACACCGAGAAATACTATATATTGTGTTCGCATTTATGATTATATGATATATATTGTGTTTTTTCAATACGTATTTGAATTTTTTTAAATTATAAATGCCATAAAATTTTAAAATGACAGCTTGTATTTTGTCATCTATTCGTTAATTTCTATAACTCGCATAAATCCAACATCGAGAATTTCTACTTCTCTTTCTAAATTGTATTTGTCATTTTCAAACATGGCTTCCTCAATTTCTGATAGGGGTTCTATGAAATCGAATTTGTACAATGCCACATAATCCCCAGTTAGCAAATCTTTTATTTTTCTAGATGTATAATAGAATATAGATTCAGAAAAGCCTGTTGTTCTTCCTATTTTAAATTCTCCAGTGTAAAAATCTTTAAGTTTTACGATATCTCCTTCTCTTACCTTTTCGTACTGAATTAAAATTGCCGAATCCTTTTTATTGCTTCTTCTTTCTACCATGATTTCACTCCCTTTTCTCCTGATTTTTTGTATCTTTATTATAAAACAAATGTTCTGTGTTTTCAATCATTTAATTAAAAAATGATGTAGCAAACTTAACCACACCATTTTAAACTTATTAATTCTACGGTTCTTTAAATCCAATTATTCTGTCACCTTTGTAATCCATATAAAAGTCGAATACCCCAAATAGACCTTCTTCTGTTTCGTATATAGGATCTTCCATGTCGTAGTTTTCGATTAAATTAGAAATATAATCTGAAAGAGTTATATCTTCATTGCTCATCATATAGTTTCCACTTTTCCAAACTATTTCAAAATTAGCTTTTTCTTCATATGCTTCGTCATTTTCATCATAAAAATTATAGTAAACTGGATATACATTCTCTTCGTCGTTGGTTATAAATTCCGCTGAGTTTTCGTCGGCATTAAATCTCAAATGGACGTGTAGAGCTTGGGAAATATCTCCTGTATTTAGGTATATATTTTCTCCCTTATAAATCACCGGCTGATGCATGTCTGGGTTTACATAGTAAATTCCATCAGAACTATAGACCACGTTACCTGCAGCATAGACAAATCTACCACCAGAATTGGTCATAATTACATCATTATATGTAGGATCGTGCATATTTTCTTCGTATTTCAGCTCTAGATCAAAAGCATTTGCCAAGTCTACCACAGAAATATAAAAATCAGTGGCAACTTCCAAGATTGGATTCTTTAATTTAATCTTTTTATAATCCAATAACAAACCCAAATCACTTTCTGAAGTTTCCAATGTTGGATTTTCTTCAATAGAAACCCAAGCATCACCGACTACATCATAAAGTAGTATTTCTCCACTGTCCACATCTACAGCATATCTTTGGGCAGTGTGAATATGAGTGGAATTATCTTCGATATAGTCAATTCTCACCCAAGTTTTTCCATGAATTTCCAAATTACCATCATAACTGCCTATGTACTTCGCCCCTTCATACTCCATGGCTTTTACAATTTCATTGGAGGTCAGAATATCAAAAGCCTTGTCCAAGTCCTCGTCAATTTCTGGCTCATTTTTCTTAGAGTCTGTATTAGTGATTTCTACTCTAGGTTTTGACGGCTCCAATTGTGATGCGCTTTCTTCTACAGATTTATTTTCAGTTTTGGAATTACATCCTACGATTAATAACGTTAACATTAATAGAAGTATAATTAATTTTTTAGCTTTCATAATTTCCCTCCTTGTGACAATATTGTATCATAAATTTCAATCTCCTATTCTTTTAGTTTTTTGGAAATACATTTCCCTTGGAGATGGCGAGAATAAAAAAGAGACATTCCAATTTCAGAATATCTCGAAATGTTGACAAAGGTTTCCATATCATTCTTTTTCGAGTACCCTCGGGCCGGCGGGCCATATACGCTCGAAAAAGAATGATATTCCAACCTTAATAAAGTGTTTGCCATCAGTCTAAGATATCCCAATTTCAGAATATCTCTCTTAGATTTTAAATTATCTTACTTGCGTTAATTCTTCTAACGCTATTAAATTAGCTTTTACAAATCTCTCCAGGTCTTCTTTCGTATGAGCTGCTGATAAAAACATACATTCAAATTGGGCTGGTGGTAGCATTATGCCTTGGTCTAGCATTTTCTTGAAATACTTTGCATACATTTCTGTATCGCATTTCATTACATCGTCGTAATTATCAAATTCGCCTTTTCCAAAAAACAATGTGAGCATGCCTTTAAATCTTACGATAGTTGCCTTTGCTCCAGTTTTTTCTATATTTTTTTGAATTTCCTTTTCAATGTAGATGGCTTTTTCTTCTAGCTCATCATAAATCTCTGAATTTTCTTTGAGCATATTTAAACTTTTCAGTCCTAAGTGCATGGCGATGGGATTGCCTGACAAGGTTCCTGCTTGGTAAACTCCTCCCAATGGCGATACCATTTCCATAATTTCTCTCTTGGCTCCGTATGCGCCTACTGGAAATCCGCCGCCGATAATTTTCCCAAAGCATGCCATGTCTGGTTGGATTCCGAAAACTTCTGCCGCTCCACCGTATGCG
>JAAYEN010000093.1 GCA_012728775.1 Tissierellia bacterium | reverse complement strand
AGTAAAAGCAAACTGTATCTCCAACGAAGGCTTCACAACTTATGGAGGACTAAACGGAAGAGATTTAGAAGCTTTAGCAATAGGATTATACGAAGGAACAGATGACGACTATTTAGCATATAGAATAGGACAAATGGAATACCTAGCATCTAGACTAGATGATGCTGGAATAGCTTATCAGTCTCCAGTAGGTGGACACGGAGTATTTGTAGATGCAAGAGCGCTTTTCCCTAATATTCCATATTACGAATTTCCAGGACAAGTATTAGGAATTGAACTATATAAAGAAGCCGGAATAAGAACTTCAGAAATCGGTTCATATATGCTAGGAAATGACCCAGATACAGGAGAACAATTAGAAGCAGATTTTGACTTTACTAGATTAGCAATACCAAGAAGAGTCTACACACAAGCTCATCTTGATATTATTGCAGATGCGTTGATCGCTATAAAAGAACGTTCGAAAGATATAAAGAGAGGTTATAGAATAACTTGGGAACCTCCAATACTAAGACACTTCCAAGCTAAATTAGAGCCTATAGAAGATTAAATTAAATATTAACAAAATAAACCAAAAGAGGTGAAGACATGAGTTTAGATAACAATAGAGATGCTTTTAAAGACCGGTGGGGATTTATTCTAGCATGTGTTGGGTCTTCAGTAGGAATGGGCAATATTTGGCTCTTTCCTACTAGGGTATCCATGTATGGAGGCGGAACATTTTTACTACCCTATATATTTTTCATTTTAATAATTGGGTATACTGGAGTATTTAGTGAAATGGCTTTAGGTAGGGCTAATAATAGTGGACCTATAGGAGCTTTTGGTAATGCTTTCAAATACAGAGGTATGAATGAACAAACTGGAAAAGTATTAGGATATATTCCTACATTTGCAAGTTTGTTATTAGCAATAGGTTACACAGTTGTTGTGAGTTGGATTTTAAAATATACTTTTGGAGCATTTACTGGATGGACATTGAATATGAATTCAATCGATGAATTCGGTGGAACTTTCGGTGCAATGGCTTCTCCTTTTGGAAATACTCTTTGGGTAATAATTGCAATAGTTTTAGTATTTTTTATTATGAACGCAGGAATTGCTAACGGGATAGAAAAGGTAAATAAAGTAATGATGCCATTATTTTTTGTAATGTTTATCGGATTAGCTATTTATATTTCCACATTACCAGGTGCTACTGATGGATATAAATATATGTTTTCCTTTGATCCCCAAGGACTTTTAGATCCAAAATTATGGATTTATGCATTAGGTCAAGCCTTTTTCTCTTTATCTTTAGGAGGTTCTGGTACAGTAATTTATGGCTCCTATTTAAGTGACAAAGAAGATATTATGTCCAATGCCATTTTAGTTTCTGTATTTGATACATTTGCAGCAATAGTAGCAGCGTTTGTAATAATACCAGCAATGGCTACTACAGGCTCTCAGCTTTCAGAAGGTGGTCCGGGACTATTATTCATTCACTTGCCTAATTTATTTAAAAATATGCCAGGTGGATCGATTGTTACTATAGTATTCTTTGTTGCAGTTTTATTTGCTGGAATTACTTCCTTAGTAAATCTTTTTGAAACTTCTATAGCAGCACTTCAAGATGAAATGAAATTTTCTAGAACAAAAGCTACTATAACTATAGGAGTAATAGCAATAGTTGTTAGTTTATTAATTCAAGGAATTATAGGAGAATGGATGGATGTAGTTTCCATTTATATAAATCCTGTAGGTGCAGTTTTAGCATCCATAATACTTTATTGGGTATTTGGAACTAAATTTGCAAGAGATGAATTACAAAAAGGTAGAACAGAAAAAATAGGAACTTGGTTTGAGCCAATGACAAAATATGTTTTCGTAATAATATCGATAGTAATATTAATTGCTGGAATTTTACTAGGCGGTCTATAAACCTGTTAAACTCTCTATTAAGCCTCCCTTTAGTAGAGAGTTTTTTTCGTGTTAAATTTATAAAATTTTTTAAAAAAGTTGTTGACATATCTTGGAAAACGTTATACAATGACTTTGAAAATAAGTGATGCATCACGCATCGCAACAAAATGAAAGCTATAACTTTTAAAAACTATAGGAGGAAAAAATGGAATTTTTAGATTTAAACAAGTACCCAGCGGAACCATTCAAGATTAAAACAGTAGAGACAGTTAAGACAGTCACTAAAGAACAAAGAGAAGAAGCAATTAAAAAAGCAGGATATAATACATTTCTATTAGAAAGCGAAGATTGCTACATAGATTTGCTAACTGACTCAGGAACTAACGCAATGAGCGATAAGCAATGGGCAGGTATGATGATGGGAGACGAAGCATACGCAGGATCTAAAAACTGGTTATTCTTAGAAAAACAAGTACAAGACATTTTTGGATTCAAACATGTAGTTCCTACTCATCAAGGTAGAGGGGCAGAAAATCTTCTATCTAAAATAGCTATCAAAGAAGGACAATATGTACCTGGAAATATGTATTTTACAACTACAAGATATCATCAAGAAGCAAACGGTGGTATATTCGTAGACATCATCAGAGATGAAGCTCATGACGCACAATTAGACGTTCCTTTCAAGGGAAATATTGACATTAGCAAACTACAAAAAATCGTAGACGAACACGGACCAGAAAGTATAGCTTATGTATGTTTAGCAGTAACTGTTAACCTAGCAGGTGGACAACCAGTTTCAATGCAAAACATGAGAGACGTAAGAGCATGGGCAGACAAGTACGACATTAAAGTAATGTATGACTGTACAAGATTTGCAGAAAATGCATTCTATATCCAAGAACAAGAAGAAGGCTACCAAGACGTATCTATCAGAGACATAGTTCATGAAATGTTTAGCTATGCAGATGGAGCTACAATGTCAGGTAAAAAAGACGGTATCGTAAATATCGGTGGATTCTTAGCTCTTAATGATGATGAATTATTTGGAAAAGCTAAAGAAATCGTAGTAGTATTCGAAGGAATGCCATCATATGGTGGTATGGCTGGTAGAGATATGCAAGCATTAGGAATAGGTTTGGAAGAATCTCTTCAAGATAGCTATATAGAATACAGAATAAAACAAATTAGATATTTAGGCGATAGATTGAGAGAAGCTGGAGTTCCTATAGTAGAACCAGTTGGTGGACACGCGGTATTCCTAGACGCTAGAAGATTCTGTCCACATCTAGATCAAGAACAATTCCCAGCACAATCACTTGCAGCTTCACTATATGTAGAAGGTGGAGTAAGAAGTATGGAAAGAGGAATCATTTCTGCTGGTAGAGATAAAGATACTGGTGAAAACCATAAACCAAAACTAGAAACAGTTAGATTAGCTATTCCAAGAAGAGTATACACATACAAACACATGGACATAGTAGCTGACACAGTAATTAAACTTTTCAAACATAAAGAAGATATTAAAGGATTAAAATTCGTTTATGAACCAAAACAATTAAGATTCTTTACAGCTAGATTTGAATATATAGACTAAGAAAAAATAATATTTAGGTATGTTCTTTTTTGGACATACCTAAATATTTCAACTAAAGATAATTTTATTATAGAGATTTTAATTTATAATAATTCTATCGCTTTTAATTTAAGTTTTAGTGCTATCATTATGAAACCAACTGTTAGTCTAAACAAAGATGAAAATCACCGGACAAATTTAATCTAATATGGTATTATAAAATACAAGTAATTAAATTTGAACGAAGTTTTATTAACGCTGATATAAGTATTTAGGAGAAAAAAATGATAGTAAGAGAAACTTTGAGTGATCAGATATATTTTGAATTAAGAAAAGCAATTTTGTCTAGAGAAATACCTCTGGGTTCAAAAATAGTAAACAGACAGCTACAAGAAAGATTTAATGTAAGTTCATCGCCAATAAGAGATGCAGTTAATAGACTTTATCAAGATGAATTAATTTCTAAAGTTACCAATGCTGGGGCATCGGTAATCGAACTGGAATATCAAACAGCAAGTGAAATTAATGAAATAATAAAATACATAGTAATGACTGGGGTAGAAATTTCTTTTGAAAAGGGGAATCGAGATTCTATTGTAAGAGATCTCAAAGAGTTAATTAAATTACAAGAAAAAGAAATTGACAACGAATTATATTACAATTATGATTACGATTTTCATAAAACCTTTATAGACAATTCAAATAATAGATATTTAAAAAAATTATATAAACAATATCATGCGCTAAACGAACTTCTAGTCAGATCTTTTCACAGTGATTTGAGAAAAGATTTAAGAAAGAGTAGCTTTGAAACCCATATTAAGATTGTAGAAGCATACGAAAAAGGGCAATTAGATACAGCTTTAAGCTTAACTAAAGGCCATTATGATATAGCTGACGATATGTTCAGGCTAGTATTTGAAGAAAAAGAAAACGCCATTATTGCAATTGATGAATAATTATTTTATAAAAAACTAACATAAGTTTATGTGAGTGATTTTAAACTTGCATAATTTCCCTTAAATGAAGTCTTTAAACGCTCTTATGATTTAGTTGTTTCGAAAGAAGAAACAAATTACCTTAAGGGAGGATAATATGAGCGAATCAAAATTTAAATCTAAATGGGGATTTATCTTAGCCTGTGTAGGCTCGGCAGTAGGTATGGCAAATGTTTGGGGTTTTCCTTATAAATTAGGAGAAAACGGAGGTTTTGCTTTTTTAATACCTTATCTAATATTCATAGTATTGTTTTCGTATGTAGGATTAACTGCAGAATATGCAGTAGGTAGAAGAGCAAAAACTGGTACTGTAGGAGCTTATGAGATGGCTTGGCGTTCAGGTGGCCAAGAAGGCATAGGCAAAATAGTAGGTTGGATACCTCTAGCAGGATCCATGTGTATAGCAATAGGCTATGCAGTAATAATTTCATACGTTTTAAAAGGATTAACCGCTTCAGTAACTGGAGAAATCATGACAGTAGATCCAGGACCTTGGTTTGAATCCTTTGCATTTCAAGACTTTTCAGTAATACCTTTCCATCTAATAGTTATAGTTGGTTCACTGATGACACTATTAATGGGAGCAGAAAGTATAGAGAAAACTAATAAAGTCATGATGCCATTATTTTTCTTATTATTCTTGATAATGGCTGTTAGAGTAGCGTTGTTGCCAGGAGCTGTAGAAGGTTATAAGTTCTTATTTACACCTAACTGGTCTAAGTTAATGGAACCGATGGTATGGGTAGCAGCTATGGGACAAGCATTCTTCTCTCTATCTGTAACAGGTTCAGGTATGATTGTATATGGTGCTTATTTAGGAGACAATGAAGACGTCGTAGATGGAGCTAAATGGACAGCAGTATTCGATACAATAGCAGCAACAGTAGCAGCATTAGTAATGATACCAGCAGTATTTGCTTACAATATGGATCCAGCAGGTGGCCCAGGTTTACTATTTGTAACTCTTCCAACCATATTACAAGAAATGCCCCTTGGAAGATTGTTTGCAATAATATTATTTACAGCTGTATCTTTTGGAGGGATTTCATCAATCCAAAATATGTTTGAAGTAGTTTTAGAATCACTAATGTATAAATTTAAAGGAATCAAAAGGGTTCCGGGCATAATCGCAATGGCAGTAATCTGTTTTGGAATAGGAGTATTTATGGAACCTATATCCAAATGGGGACCATGGATGGACTTCGTAAGTATCTACATAATACCAATTGGTGCAACTATAGGTGCGGTATCTTGGTTCTGGATTATGAAAAAAGAAGATTTACTGGATGAAATTAACAAAGGTGCAATTAAAAAACAAGGAGATACTTGGCATAATATTGGAAAATTTGTATATGTTCCACTGGCAACTATTCTATGTCTAATTGCAATTTTTATGAAGATAGCGTTCTAGAAAATAAATAATTAAAGCGAGATGTAAGCATCTTGCTTTAATAATCTAAATCAGGAGAAATATATTGAAAAAAAGACTAGCTATATTTTTAGCCATTTCGTATATATTAAACATTATAGGCTTCGGTGGAATCATATTATTAAATATACCTTTTCATGAAATATTTTCCAATCCATCATCTATTGCATTATTTGTCTTAGGAACACTAGGTCCTGGAATTCTTGGAATTATATTATCTAAATCAGGAGAGAAACTTTACAAAAATGAATTTAATATAATACATATAGTTATTACGCTTATTTTGATATTAACTCATTTTGGATTATATAAGTTTATGGGTGAGTTAGGAAAAAATATTAAATATCAATATATACTGTCTATTTCAATATCAATAATTCTATTCGGAATACAAGAAATTGGTTGGTACGAAAATGTGTTTAAAGTATATGAAGAGGAGAAAGGATTAATTAAATCATCAATAATAGTTGGTCTTTTTAAGACTTTAGGATTTTTGCCTTTAATTCTTTTACCAGGATTTATAATAAGATCAGACTCTTTAGCATATTTTGCTATGTTTTTGGTAGGAACCAGCGCTTTATCTATATTTTTGAAAAAATTTACAGATTCATTTATATACAGCCTTTTGTTCATAGGTATAATATATGGAATAATGGTGAATATGAATTTTAGTCAAGGAATTTCCATGGTATTAATAGGATTTATTGAGTGTATAGTATTATATGGACTTCAAGATTTTATTAAAAATAAGAATGAATTAAAATAAAAATAACTTTATAGAAAAATTTTACTTAAGATAATTGTTAAGAAAATTTTACATAATTATAATTTAATTTTTATTAGATTATAATTATATTTTTTTACAGTAAACTTGAATTTACAATAGTTTTTGGATAAACATTATAAAGTAATACCACCATAAACATATAAAAACAAATAGGAATTTATTAATATATATTGATAAATTTCTCGTTTTGTACTAAAATGATATAAAATTATTAAACAATTAAGAATAGAAACATTAAAATATCGTTGGGGAAGATGTTTTAGCTATTTTTAATTAGGATTGGGGGAAATCATGAACACAATACTAGAAAACTATGTTAGCTTATTGGACTTCATTAGTTTATCGATTGGACCAGATTATGAGTTGTCTCTAATTGATACATCGAATGCAAAAAACAAAATTATTGCTATGAGATGCGGAAATATTAGTGGTAAACATGTTGGGGAAAAAATGTTACCTATTCTTGAAGAAGCTATATCTAATAGAGAATACGAAACATCTGATTACATAGTTAACAGGGCAGCATTTGGCACAAATGGGAAGGCTCTGAGAACATCTATGTTTTTTATCAAAGATGAAAGTAAGCAACTTTTAGGAATAATGAGTATCAATTTTGATGACTCAAGGTATGAAGATCTAGGAAAAAGAATTTTACAACTATGTCATCCAGATGGCTTTGAAGAAGATGTACTTCAAGTAGCTACAGCTAGAAAAGAAGGCAAGGGCTCTGGTGACTATCATGGTGCTCAAGAAGAAAAAAGAACTTTGGAACAAACCATTGAAGATATTGTAGACGGGGAGTTCAGAAACATAATGATTCCGCTAGAAAGACTTACTCAAGAAGAAAAAATTGGTATAGTAAGAAATCTAGATAATAAGGGAGTGTTTATGATAAAAGGTGCAGTTGGAATATTAGCAAAAAGGCTAGATGTATCCCAAGCTAGCTTATATAGATATATTACAATTGCAAGAGAAGAAAATAAATAATATTTAGAAAGCCAGCTTATGCT
>JAAYEN010000120.1 GCA_012728775.1 Tissierellia bacterium | reverse complement strand
CCTAGAATATACACTAAAATTGTAATACCTACAAAAGCGTATTTTCCCAGTGGTTCTATCCAATTTCCTACAGGATGTGTTCTTCCCTTGCTTAGCTCATCTTTTGCATATTCAATTCCAAACATCCAGTAAAACATTACACCTGCAATAAATGCTCCAAGCGGATTGATATATATTGAAACAATATCCATCCATTCTCCAACTATTCCTTGAATAAATAAACTTACTCCTAATCCAACTATTGCTATAACTGCAACTGATTTTGCTCTAGAGAATTTAAAAGTATCTTGGAGTGTAGCTATAGACAATTCGTATAGGTTTATCAGTGAAGTGATAGCTGCAAATAATACTGCAGTGAAAAATACAATTGTAACTATTCTTCCTCCTGGCATAGTGCTAAATAAATTCGGCAAATTTATAAACATCAACCCAGGTCCACCTGAATCTAGTTGTTGCCCTGCTGTAGCCATTGCTGGAATAATTACTAATGATGCAGTTACAGCTGCTAAAGTATCAAAGAAGGCTATGAACTTTGCAGTTCCCAAAACGTCTTCTGTATCGCTTAAATATGAGCCATAAATTACCGTACCACTACCACCGAGGGACAGTGAGAAAAACGCCTGTCCTAATGCGAAAATCCAAACTTCAGGGCTGAAAAACTTATCTGTATTTATAGAAAAAATATAGCTATATCCCGCTTCAGATCCTGGTTGAAAGTAAACATAAATTGCCAATCCAATAAACAAAGCATAGAATAATGGCATCATTATCATATTTGTCTTTTCAATTCCGTTTGCAATTCCTGCTGTCAAAATTAGAAATGCCAAGCCTGCAGCTATTATTTGGAAAATTGTATTTCCAAATGGAGATGCTGTAGCTCCAAAAGCTGCTCCGAATCCATCAATGTTTTCTGGAGCTAAAGTTGCACCTGTTAAAGATCCTACCCAGTACTTTACTATCCATCCTGTAACTACAGTATAGCCTATTGCAAGTAATAAGCTGGCAACTACTGGAACTAATCCTAAAATATTTCCTAATTTTTCATCTTTTCCACTGTGTGCCATGGCTTTACCAAAAGCTCCAACGGATCCGCTTTTAGTAGATCTACCTAATCCAATTTCACCAATAATTCCACTATAGCCTAACAAAATAACACAAATTAAATACGGTACAATAAACGTTCCACCGCCATATGCAGAAACCCGCGTTGGGAAGAGCCAAATATTGCCCATCCCAACTGCAGATCCTATACATGACATTATAAATCCCCAACGACTTGCAAATTGTTCTCTATTATTTATCTCACCCATAATAGTTCTCCTTTAGGATTTTAATGTTTGATTCTAAATTTAATTATTATTCAATTTTTGTTTAATCTTCTATAGGCTCTAGTTTTGCTTGGAAGTGTCTCAGTATTGGAGGTTCCCAAGTTATTCTATAACCTCTCTTTATTTCGTGAGCTCGTTCTTTTATAGCTATTAATGCGTCTGCTATTATATCTAGATGAGCTTGTGTGTAAACTCTTCTTGGTATTGCTAATCTAGTAAAGTCAAAATCTGCTTCTAATTGTTCTCCTGTATCTGGGTCATTTCCTAGCATATATGAACCGATTTCTGAAGTTCTTATTCCGGCTTCTTTGTATAGTTCAATTCCTAATACTTGTCCTGGAAATTCATAATATGGTATGTCTGGAAACATTGATCTTGCGTCTAAGAATACTCCGTGTCCACCTACTGGAGATTGGTATGCTATTCCTGCATCATCTAGTCTAGATGCTAGATATTCCATTTGTCCTATTCTATATGCTAAATAGTCGTCATCTGTTCCTTCGTATAATCCTATTGCTAAAGCTTCTAAATCTCTTCCGTTTAGTCCTCCATAAGTTGTGAAGCCTTCGTTGGAGATACAGTTTGCTTTTACT
>JAAYEN010000174.1 GCA_012728775.1 Tissierellia bacterium | reverse complement strand
ATTTCCTTCTGAGATAGCTGTATCAGCTGATTTTAAAACCATCATAGAGGTCTGTTGGGTAGCAGTTTGTTTAGCCCTTTCTGCTTGGAAATATAAATTGGTCATGGAAATACCAAAAGCTAAAAGTATTAAAGCAGCAGCTACTGTACTTGCTATAATAGTCCTAAGCCTTCTTTCCTTATGTCTTTGTTTTAAATCCCCAAAATTAACGCCTAAAATTGTAGCCATAATTCTGTATATTTCAGATTGTTTTAGGATTTTAAGGGATTCTTTTCTTAAGGATTCAAACTTGACCTTGTCATTTTTTTCTAAATATTCATATCCAACGAAGTCCAATTTTTTAACTTCATCAGGACGAAGATCAGCTGCAAGTAATTCTAAATCCCTTACTTGCTCCTCTCCTTTGTCGTCTATAAATACAGATTTTAAATTTTGTAATTCTTCATTAAAGGACTCGTAAGGCTCTCCCTCTATGAGAATGGGGATAATTTTTGAATCTTCATGATATTTTTTAAATTCTTCAACTTCTCTAGTACACCAAGGAGAATCTGGAGTTCTTCGAGAACATATTATTATGAGATATTCAGATTCTCTAAGAGCTTCATCAAGACTTTCCGATAGATCTTTAGTGGTCAACTCTTCTCGATCTCTAAACACTCGCATGTCTTTGTACTTACCATGAGGGTCAAGTTCTTTTGGAACTTTAAAATTTTCTATCGCCTTGTGAATTTGTGATGCTATTTCAAAGTCAGGTTGAATATGCCTATAACTTATAAATGCTACATATTTATATATCTTTTCCGTCATTTTCTCACCAATAAATAAAATAATAGCTTTGTATGGACAATATAAAATTATTGTCCATACATGCTATTATCTATTATACTACTTTATAGTTTTTTCTTTTACTTCTTTTTTGAATTCTGAAATTACTTCATCTATATTTTTAGCTCCTTGGTCCTCACCGTCTCTTACTCTTACTGAAACGGTTTTGTCGTTCATTTCCTTTTCACCAACGACTAAAACGTAAGGAACTTTTTCTAGTTGTCCGTCACGGATTTTCTTTCCTAGCTTTTCGTCTCTATGATCCACTTCAACTCTAAAGCCTTCTTCTTCAAATTTGTTTGCAACTTCGTCTGCATAATCCCCAAATTTTTCAGAAACTGGAACTACCTTAACTTGAACAGGGCTTATCCATAGTGGGAATTTTCCAGCGAAATGCTCTACTAATATTCCTAAAAATCTTTCTACAGAACCTAACATAGTTCTGTGAAGCATTATAGGTCTGTCCTTTTCTCCCTTTTCGTTTATATAACTAATATCGAAGTTTTTAGGAAGTTGGAAATCCAGTTGGATAGTTCCACATTGCCAAGTTCTGCCGATGGCGTCTTCTAATTGGAAGTCAATTTTTGGTCCGTAGAATGCTCCGTCTCCTGCATTTATTTCGTATGGAAGTCCTTTTTCTTTTAATGCTGCTTCTAAAGATTCCTCAGCTAAATTCCAAGATTCAATATCTCCCATAAAATCTTCTGGTCTAGTTGATAATTCTAACGAATATTTAAATCCAAAAGTTTTATACAAATAATCAGCAAGGTCTATCATTTTAAATACTTCGTCTTTTATTTGTGAAGGTAAGCAATAAATGTGGGCGTCATCTTGGGTAAAAGCCCTTACTCTAAACAATCCATGGAGAGCTCCCGATAATTCATGTCTATGAACTAAACCGTATTCTGAAAGTCTAATTGGCAAATCTCTATAAGAATGTTGGCGAGATTCATAGACTAAAATAGAACCAGGACAGTTCATAGGTTTTACTGCATAATCACCTTCATCAATTTTGGTAAAGTACATATTTTCTTGGTAATGATCCCAGTGACCAGATTGGTGCCACAAAGCTTCGTTTAATATCATTGGAGTAGATATTTCTCCATATCCGTTTTCTGAAAGGACGCCTCTCCACCACTCTATCAAAGTATTTCTAAGAATCATTCCTTTGGGGTGGAAGAATGGAAATCCTGGACCTTCTTCGTGGAAGCTAAATAAATCTAATTCTCTTCCAAGTTTTCTATGGTCTCTTTTTTCTGCTTCTTCTCTAAGTTGAATAAATTCATCTAATTCTTTTTGTTTCTCAAAGGAAATTCCGTAAATTCTTTGAAGCATTTTATTTTTTTCATCTCCACGCCAATAAGCACCAGCTATGGATAATAATTTCATCGCTTTAATTTTTTTAGTATTTTCCAAGTGAGGTCCTCTACAAAGGTCTATAAAATCTCCAACTTGGTAGAAACTTATTTCTTCTCCTTCTGGAAGACCTTCAATCAATTCATTTTTATAAGGATCTGATTCCTTTGGAAATCTTTTTAGAGCTTCTTCTTTAGATACTACAAACTTTTCAACTTCCAAGCCTTCCCTTGCAATTCTTAAAGCTTCTTTTTCAATAGCTTCCAAATCCTCTGGAACTAATCTGTGTTCCAAGTCTATATCATAATAAAAACCTTCAGCTATTGCAGGTCCAATTGCAAAGATTGTTTCAGGATATAAGTTCTTGATAGCATGAGCCAAGACGTGAGATGAAGTATGCCAAAAAATCTCTTTTCCTTCTTTATCAGCAAATTTTACAACTTTAAAATCTCCGCTCTTGTGGATTGTATCTTGCATGCCTAAGATTTCTCCATCTAGTACAGCTCCTAAAGAATCTCTATATAATCCTTCTGAGATACTCTTAACTACATCTTTTACAAGCACTTTTTCTTCATATTTAAGTTCTTTGCCATCTGGCAATGTTAATATTATCATTTCTTCCTCCCTTTAAAATAAAAAGGTGCTCTCATCCCAAAGGACGATAGCACCGTGGTTCCACCTTAATTTATACTCAAACGACTATATTCCGCGTCAACGTCTGCCCATTACGGCAATGCTCCAGGTTAGTTTTCAAAAAATTATCTCCGAGATTTTCACCAACCATCTCTTCTCTAAACAGACAAATCTTTCTACTCGTCCTATCATCGCAACAATACCCCTTTATATTAACAAATTTAACTTATTAATGCAAGTATTGTTTATAACATAGATGAGTTATTAAAAAATACCTGAAGTATAATCAATAACTCAAAACCAAATACTGATAAATTATTAATTCTTGATACTTGAAATTATTTCATCAGCATCTAATTCTTGCTGTTCACCTGATTTCATATCTTTTAGCATATACTTTTCCTTTTTTACTTCGTCTTCGCCAATTAAAATGGTGTATGGAATAGATAGCGAATCTGCGTACTTCATCTTCTTTCCAAGCTTTCCATCTTCTGTGTAAACAAAAACGTCCACTCCACCTTTTCGAAGTTTTGTGGCTAGAGCTAAAGCATTATTTATATAACCGTCAAATGGAATAATTAAAACTTCAGTCAAAGAATTGTCTTCGTCTTTAATAATTCCCGCTTCTTTTAATTGGAAAAATAATCTTGTTAAGCCTATGGAAATTCCAACCCCAGGAAGTTTTTGTTTAGTATAAAAACTAGCAAGATTATCGTATCTTCCACCAGAACAGATGCTGCCTATTTGTGGATAATCGTCTAAAACCGTTTCATAAACAGTACCTGTGTAGTAATCCAAACCTCTAGCAATGGTTAAATCAAAAGAAGTATACTTTTCTGGAACTTCAAATAATTTTAAATAATCAAAAACTTGCTCTATTTCTTCTAGGCCTTGTTGAAACATTTCATTTTCTATTTTTAAATCTTTCAATTGTTGGATTTTTTCGCTGTTAGTTCCATCAATCTTAATGAATTTTATTATAGAATTAGCTTCTTCTTCAGAAATGCCTTGTTCCATAATTTCAGCAATTACATTTTCTTCCCCAATTTTTTCAATTTTATCCACAGTTCTAAGGACATTTTGGGTATCTTCAATTCCAAGACTTGCGTAAAATCCTTTTAAAACTCTTCTATTGTTAATGCGAATTGTAAACTTACCAATATTTAATTTGCTAAATAAATTATAAATAACTGCAGGTATTTCTGCATCGTTAAAAATATCCAAAGTATTCTCGCCAATGGTGTCAATATCACATTGGTAGAATTCTCTGTATCTTCCCCTTTGATTTCTCTCTCCTCTGTAAACCTTGTCTATGTGATATCTTCTAAAAGGAAAATTCAAATCCGAATAATGTTGGGCTACGTATCTAGCTAGAGGAACTGTTAGATCAAATCTCATTGAAATGTCTGAGCTTCCTTTTTCAAATCTATAAACTTGCTTTTCTGTTTCTCCCTGCCCCTTAGCCAGTAATACTTCACTTTTTTCCAAAACTGGAGTATCTAGTGGCAAAAATCCAAATTCTTCGTAAGTTTGTCTAATCACATCCTTAATTCGATTGAATTGAATTTGATCTTGGGGTAATAATTCCATAAATCCCGGTAAAATTGATGGTTTTACTATTTGTGTCATTTAATTTCCTCCTAATTTTCTAAAAATATCAAAGACCCAAAGTCTTTTAATTTATAAT
>JAAYEN010000210.1 GCA_012728775.1 Tissierellia bacterium | reverse complement strand
TCTAAATTAGGCTCTACATAACCCTTAGGTATTTCTACAGGACCACCACCGCCCATTTCTGCCATAACTTGTTTTCCATACAAAACTGTATCGTGTTTTAGTTCTGCATAGGAGCCTAAAGCACTGACTAAGTCTTTTCTTTGCCATGGTTCATTTTGCATAAACATTGGGTAGCCTTCTTTGTAAGTGTTTTTATAGGATGATAACATCCATAACCAACCACGATAAAGATTTTTTTGCCAATTTTCATCTGAGAAAGATTGTACCAATGTAATATTATTTTCCGTACGGGCTTTATACATATCCCAATGAGAATTGTATTCATCTGCGTATTGGATTTCTTTTGCTTTTTCATTTCCAAAGGCTAACATCAAATCCAATCCTGAATAAATTGGTCTTTTAGATGGTGCAGGACCTACTTTTACGTCTACGACATTTTGCATTAGCATATTATCCATAACGGATCTTTGGGGGATAAATCTGAAACTTTGTCCTAAAAACGGAGCAATTATTGGTCTTGGAAGATCTCCTATGAGTTTCACAACTGCTTCTAAACTTGTTTTGTCGTCTAGATTTTCTATATCTGGAATCTCTCCATAAACGGAGTAAAGCATCTTTCCATATTCTCTTAAGGACAAATCATCTGCTGTTTCTACTAAAAAATCCATGGGATCCACTAAAGCTGCCCAAGTTTTAAAAACTTCTGGATCTTCATATACACTGTGGGTGATGAGAAGGGCTTGGAGTATGGCGTCTTCATTAACTCTTCCTTCTTCGAAAGGGAAGAAGCCAATTTGGCCATAGTACATGGTGCTTAGGAAATATTTTTCCAGCTTTTCATCTCTAGTGTAATGACCTCGGACTGTCATTTGGGAATAGTCTACCTTGTTTCCATTTATCGGTGAATCTCCAGCTATTTTATTTTCAATATTTTCCATCTCAATATCTACCAACTCCATAGCTTCTGCTGGTATATTTCCTACATCTATTCCTAAAAGTTTTCCGTTAACAGCAAAAAATGCCACGTTTTTTAGCTGTAATGCTTTTAGTCTTGGATTTTCTAAATTATTATACATTTCCAAGTTTTTTTGTAATAGTTTCTCAGTCATATCTACAGATTTTGGAAACAGTTCATTCATTTCAATATCTCTTAAAAATCCGTCATAAAAGATATGAAATATGTGAGTCATGGAATCTGTTGTAACGAAACTTGGTATCATTTTGTATTCGTTTTCTTCGTAAATTTGGTGAATTTGGTCAAATTTAAATTCAGGTTTGTCATCGTAAGCTGTGGTACCTGTTTTTGTGATTAAAAATCCATTTTCTACTAAAAATTTCCTTTGGTCTTCGGTAAATTCCCCAAAATACTCGGCGTTTACTACATTAGATAAATCTGGTTCAATGGAATATTCTGAAACCTGAGGTGTTATCTTTGATAGTTCAAAGGGCACTTCGATAGCTTTTCTTTCTAATTCTTCCAAGTAGCTTACATCAATTAAATTTACAGTTTCCACTTCCGCTACTTCTTCTACTTCTACTCTTTCTTTTTCTGCTAGTTTTTCTTGGATAATGTTATTTTCTATAGGTTCTTTTACCTGGGGTTCTTCTTTGTTGCAACTTACAAAAATTCCCAAAGTCAATATCACAGCTAGCAAAATAAGTAATTTTCTTTTCATTTCCACTTAATCTCCTCTCCTTCTAAAAACAATTCGTACTCATTGTCCTTTAGTTTAATTATTCCTTCTTTATTTGAATATATGGGTTTTTCTTCCAGTACTTGACTAGAATAAGTTCTCTCAAAAGCAAAATTTGTCCAATTATATCCTGATAGTAGATACTTTTTATTAATATTTTCTTCTATGGAAACTATCTCGTCTAATCCATCTTTGTCTATATCCATCATTACAAAATCCACCAAAGGATTATACAGTCTGCTGATTCTCAATTTGGGTTTTAAGCGTTCATTTTCAAAATCTATATTATATAAAAACAATCTCAAGGCTTTTTCTTTATGATGGGGGCTTTCTTTGTAAACTCCTATGGCTAGTTCCACATCTTTTCCATCTACGTTACAAAAGTCTACCTTCCAAGGGTTCATCCCTTCTACATCGATTATAAATTCTTGGGAATCTGTTTTTATTTTAATTTCATCGCCGAATTTATCTCTAGAAGATAATATTTCTACTTTTATATTTTCAAATTCAGCAGTATCTATAATATTTTTATCTCGATTGCATCCCACTAGCGTTAATAAAATCAAAATGGTTATTAGTTTTTTCATAATTACTCTTGTTTATTTAAAGCCTTTGTAGTTTCTAAGGTTTTATCGTAGGCGTCTTTAATTCTACTTAAAGTGTAATCGTCTACTTGGCCAAATTTACTTCCCCCTTCTAAAAATTCTTCGCATAAATGAGATTTTACTACTCGCCGTCCCTTTTCTCCTGATCGAAGTCCTACCCACATGGGATGATGTATTACATCTTTAATAACAGTTTTTTCTTCTTTAAAGTTTTTTTCAATCACTATCTCAAAGGCGATATTTTGCTCGCATCTTTCAGTATTTTTAATATTTAAACCTTCTTCTCCGTCCATGGTTTCCTTTCTTTGGTTGGAAAGAAAGTTTCCACAAGAATATACTATGAAGGAATCCCTCCCGCCTGCAGTTTTGTAGTTTTCAGTAGGCTGAACTACATGGGGATGATTTCCAATAATAATATCTCCTCCCCATTCCGCCATTTTATGTGCCATTTCTATTTGAGCATCAGACATTTGAGATTGATATTCTACTCCCCAATGGGGATAAATTAAAATCAAGTCACACTTTAACTCTTTCATTTTTTCTATGTCAGCTTTTACATTTTCTTCTTCCAATCTATTTACCATGGTTTTCTTTTCATCTGTATTAAGTCTAGAATCCAATCCATTTAGGGATTGGGAATATGCTAAAAGTCCTATTTTTATATCTTTTGTATCATATATTTCAAACTTTTCTTCTCCTACTCTAGCGGTTCCAAAGGATTTTAAACTGGCGGCAGTTATGGCATCTAGTGTCGTTTCGATTCCTTCAACTCCTGTATCTAAACTATGGTTATTCATGGTAGATAAAACATCAAAACCTGCAGATTTTATATAATAAAAAACTGCAGGTGGAGAATTAAACATGGGAAACCCATTATATGGTCTGTTGGGATTAGTAGTTGATTCAAAATTAGCGATACTTAAATCAGAATCTTTAATAAATTCTGTCACTTCTGAAAAAGATTCTGAAAAATTATATGTACCGTCAGAATTATTTGCATATCGAACTTGAGGCATATGAAACATAATGTCTCCAAAAGCTTTTATTCTAATGGTTTCGACTCTCGGTTCATGTACTTCTTCTGTTATTTCTACTTCTGATAAATCTTTTTCTCTATGTATTTCTTCTGGTGTTTTTACTTCCTGGGTGTTGCATGAAGTAAGCATCAAGATTACCAAAAGTAAAAGTAAGATGTTTCTAAATTTTTTCATTGTAAACACCTATCCTCTTAGTTTAAATTCTATCATAAAGAAAATAGTAAATGTTTACAAAATTATTAATATTCTTGATAAGAGATTTAGCCCCTATGCAAATACAATTTTATTTCGAATAAATTATATATATTTTTGAAGTTTCAACTCCTTTAATTTGACTTGTTCGTAACTTCTTATTTTATCTAAATCTTTATCTAATAGTATGCTTTTAGAAAGTACGGATTTTATATATGAAGAATTTTCTTCTGGAGTAAATTCTTTTTCAATATTTTCAATATTGTCTACCAGCTCTTCAAATATTTCAACGGCCTTTTCTAAATCCCCCTTTTCTATAAGGGTCTTCATATATATTTGTAATACACTATGTCTGCCATAATTTAAAATTTCAGAAATCTCTACTGCCTTCTTAATTTGCTCTAGGGCTTTGTCTATATCTTCTTCTATATATAGCGTAGATAAAACTTGCATGGTTGCTAATAGTTTGTTTCCTGTATATTTTAAATTCTTTAAGTGAATTTCTTTGGCTTTTTCTTTTTCTCCTGTTACAACATATAAATTTCCATATAGAAATTCTTTGTCCTGAGAATCCTCTGGTAGTGAATCTATCATTTTTTCTGCTTTATCAAATTCTTTTAGCATCATATAATTTCCAACTAAAATAATTCTAGTCTTGTAGTCGAACTCTCTAAGTCCACTTGCCAAAACTTCTTCATAAAGTTTTGTGCTTTCTAAATACAATTCTTGTATCTTTTCTTTTTTTAATAAATTTTCTTCTAGTAAAAATCCTTGAAACAAACTACCTAAATAAAATTTAAGAGCGATACTGTTTGGATATAAATTTAATATATCCTTAACATAGTCATAGCCTATTTCAAAGCCCTTTTCCACATAGTTATCCACAGCCTTTTCCACAATTCTTTTTACTTCTTTTTCTGGTAAATCAGGATTGAAGTTCATTAGTTGGTCTATGGAGACGTTTAGGCTTCTAGCAATTATAGGCAGCATAGTTATATCAGGATAAGAGCTTTCTGTTTCCCATTTGCTTACTGCTTGGGTAGTCACACCTAGAGAAATCGCTAATTCTTGCTGGGTCCAGCCTTTTTTAATTCTTCCAATTTTTATTTGTTCTCCGATTTGTAAATTCATAAAATCCCTTCCTTTCTTAATTGTATTTTAATTTGGAAAGAAAATATTTCCAATGGAGGGATAATTGAATTATCGTTAAAAATATCAACTACCAGTTGAATGAAAGTTCTCCACAGAAATTAATAGTTATCCACAATTAGAGCACTGCCACTTTTAAAGCCTATTCTCCATCCTGGTATAGCTCTTCCTCGTTCAGCTCTTGTATTATCTTCTAAGATTCCTTGTTCTTCAGGATTAAAATAGTAGCATAATTCTACGGAATTTATAGTTTCTCCTATATATTCTTCCCTGTCTAGTAAAGTGAAAAGTGCCTTGTAAGCTGGTTCGATTTCGATATTTCTCATATCTTCTTCAATTACTTCAATCCATAATCGGTCCATGGTTACTACTATTCCTTTAGATACATTTACTCTAGTGTAGGAAGTTTCCACTAATTTTTTTTCATATTTTCTCGTAAATTCAAAGGTTTTAAAATC
>JAAYEN010000261.1 GCA_012728775.1 Tissierellia bacterium | reverse complement strand
GCGATATTATTAGTTTGGAGGAGGCTTGTAATATGGATTTAATTTTACTCAGACACGGAGAAACAGAACACAACAGGCAAAGGAGATACTGTACTGACGATTGCCCATTATCAGAAGAAGGCATATTACAAATGGAAAGAGTAGCAGATAAAATTAATGATTTGATAATTGATAGGGCTATGGTAAGTCCCTTCACAAGGACTAGAGAATCCTTTGAAATAATTAATAAATATCACAATTTGCCCTATGAAATTGTTAATGAAATTCGAGAAGTAGATGCTGGCAGAATGAAAGGATTGACTTTTGAGGAGGGGAAAAAGCGTTACCCTTCTGAAGTAGAAGATTATCTATTTGACTATATTGACACTCCATTACCAGGTGGGGAGTCGATTCAAGCTGCTTATGATAGGGCAGGAAGAGTGGTTAGAAGTCTTAAAAAGCAAAGTGGAAATATTTTAATGGTAACCCATGGAGGATTTATTTCCTTGATATTATCTAATATTTTGGGAGATGTGAAAAATTATCATCGCTTTTCAGTAGACAATGGCTCTTTCACTTTAATAAAAATTGAAAACTTCTCTAGAATTAGGTATATCAATAGAATTTAGCTGGAGGAAAATATGCAAAAAGATAATTTAAAAATAGTAATTGTAGGAGGAAGTGCAGGAGGGGCTACCCTTGCCACTACTCTAAGACGATTAGATGAATCTTCTGAAATAATAATTATAGAAAGAGGACCAGATGTTTCCTTCGCCAATTGCTCACTTCCATACTATTTTGAAGGCATGGTAGATAGTATTGAAAAATTGTCTATAACTACTCCAAAACAGTTTAAAAGTAGATATAATATAGATGCTAGAGTCAATGAAGAAGTATTAAAAATAAATCGTGTGGAAAAAACCGTAGAAGTTAAAAACCTAGAAACGAATGTAATCTACGAAATTTCCTACGATTATTTAATATTGTCTCCAGGAGGAAATCCCAATGAGCCGAAAAATCTCTTGGGGAAAAATGTATTCTCTTTGAGAAATGTTCAAGACGTAAGAGATATAGATAAATATATTAAAGAAAACGAAGTCAAAAGTGTTGGAGTAATAGGAAATGGCTTTATTGGCGTGGAAGTAGCTGAAGCATTCAAGCTGGGTGGAATGAATAAGGTAACATTATTCGGCTCAAGAAATCAAGTTTTAACACCATTTGATGAAGATATGGCTCAAATTATTCACAAGGAAATGATGGACAAGGGCGTAGATTTAGTTTTAGGAAGTAGAGTTAGTGAAACTACCCTTGAAGGAATAAAACTGGAATCTGGAGAATTTTATGACGGTGAACTAATTATTTTAGCAATTGGAATTTCACCAGAAACTACCTTGGTAAAAGATGCTGGACTTAAAATTGGATCTACTGGCGGTATTTTAGTAGATGCCAATTATAAAACAAATGACGATTTTATCTACGCTGTGGGAGATGCTGTAGAAATACACGATAAACTCACGGGAAAGCCTACCATGTTAGCCCTAGCAGGACCTGCCCACCGACAAGCAGATAAAGTGGCTAATCATATTTACGGAGACAATAGTTTTTCTAAGGGGGTTATAAACTCTTTTATTCTAAGGGTTTTTGATTTAAACTGCGCATCTGTAGGATTAAATGAAAAAACTTTACAAGACGAAAAGAGAAAGTATAAATTTGTCTACACCACAAGCAGAGATAAAGTGGAAAATTCAGACCCTATTCATATAAAATTGATTTTTGAAGATCCTACTGGATTAATATTAGGGGCACAGATTATTGGAAGAGGAGAAGTGACCCAAAGGATTAACGTGGTTTCAACATTGATCTTTATGGGAGGAACTATACAAGATATGTGGGAGAATGAATTGGCGTATTCGCCCCTTTATTCAACACCAAAGGATATCACCAATTTAATTGCTTCTACGGGTATTAATTATCTAAAAGGAGAATTCAAAAAGGTTCCTATAAGAGATGTAAGAAAGTTAGTAGAAGATGGCGAATATATTTTAGATACCAGATCCAAAAAGGCATTTGAAAAAGCACGGATTATTGGTTCTACAAATATTCCATCAGGTGAATTAAGGGAAAGGTTAAATGAAATACCAAAAGATAAACCTTTATACACAAACAGCTACAGCTCCCTTAAAATTCTTTTAAATAATGGATTTACTAATGGTGTATTAATAGATGGAGGTTACGAAGACCTTTG
>JAAYEN010000337.1 GCA_012728775.1 Tissierellia bacterium | reverse complement strand
ATCGTATAGCCACCGCCAAAAGTTATAGCATTAATTCTAAAGAAGGTTAGAAATAGTTCTAACAAAGAAATTTTCTTGTTAACATTTTCTCCCATTTTTTCACCTATCAGTTCTTTTTCAATTTCCCCTTTATCATATCAACAAGCATTTTTACTTCTCCAACTCCTAGAATATATGAAATGACTCCATAAGTTAAAACTGAGTTAAATACTGCAAATAACAATACTATAAGTTTTCTCATAGTACCCACTTCCATACTCGGAACCAAACTAATTAATCCAAAATACGAATAATAAGCTATAAATCCCATAATTATCGCTGCAAACATGTTTTTTATTATTGCACGTAAATAGCTAAATCCGTAAAAATGTCCCAATTTTCTCCTAAGTATTATAAAAGAAGTTAATACCGAAAGATTTGTCGCAATAGAAAGACCTAAAGCAAGTCCTCTATGGCCAAATATTCTAACTAAGAAATAATTAAATACCACATTTAAAAGCACAGATACTCCACTAATTATCAATGGAGTTTTAGTGTCTTGAAGGGAATAATACACCCTATTTAATAATATATTTAAACTCAAGGCACTTAAAGCAGGCGCATAAAATACCAAAGCTTGGGCAGTCATATCTGCATCAAATTGAGTAAACTTATTTCTCATAAAAGCTATTTCTACAATGGGTTGAGCTAGAACAATTAGTCCCACCATGGCAGGAATTGTAATAAGTAAAATTAACCTAGTTCCAGCAGCCATACTCTTTCTACCAGAAACCATATCCCCTTCAGAAAAATTCTTAGATAATATCGGAAACGCCACAGCAGTAATAGCAGAGACAAATATCCCTAAAACTAAAATATTAAGTTTATTTGCATTATTCAACCACGAAACAGTACCCGTAGCTAAAGACGATGCAAACCTAGTGTTTACCACAATATTTACGTCATTTATAGCAACGCTTAATAAAACGGGTATGGACAACTCCAATGCATGTCTTACGTATTTGTCCTTAATATCTATAACAGGAAAATACTTATGTCCCGCCTTTTTGGTTTCAGGATATAAAAATATAGCTTGAGCCACAATTCCTAGGACAGATGCTATGGTCAAACCGTAAATTCCAAATCTTCTAGATAAAAACAATAAATATATTATATAAACTAAATTCAAAGGAATTGGAATTGCACCAGTTGCACCAAAATGACCTTTGCTTTGTAAAAATCCTGTCATAACTCCTACAATTGCAGCGAAAATTATTACTGGCATGCCTAGTTTAGTAAGTTGCAAAGTTAGATTATAGGTTTCGTCATTGAAACCTCCCCCTACGATATTTACAATTATAGGAGAAATCAAAACCCCAAGAACAGCCATAATCAAACCAATAATAATACTTAAAAATAACATATTATTAGTATGATATTTAATGCTTTCCTCTCCCTCTTCTTTTTTAACTTTCGAAAGCATTGGGATAAAGGTATTTGCGATTGCATTTGATACTACCGCTGTCAATAGATTTGTGGATCTTAAAGCAGCATTAAAAGCATCTGTTTCTACTCCTGCACCAAAATAGCTGGCTATTAAAGATTCCCTAGCAAATCCCATCACTTTCCCAATCAACGCAAAGACAATAAGAGCCGTTGCTGACCTAGTTAATTTATCTACTCTATTCATATCTTCTCCTATCTTTCAACTATATATATTACTTTAAAAAGCCTTATATTTCAATAGACTACAAATTTATCAGCAAATTTTCGCAAAAATTCTACTAAATTGATATAATAGGATTAATAAGGATTTGGAGGACAATATGAATTATAAAAATCTAGATACACCAGCCCTAATAATAGACTTTGATAGAATGATAAAAAATATAATAAAAATTCAAGAATACGCAAACAAATCAGAAGTAAATTTAAGACCTCACACAAAAACCCATAAGATGCCAAGGATAGCAAAACTCCAAGAAGAATACGGAGCGAAAGGCATCGCAGTTGCTAAGGTAGAAGAAGCTGAAATAATGGCAGAACACGGTCTAAAGGATATATTTATTGCAAATGAAATTGTGGGAATAAAAAAACTCCATAGAATTAGAAAGCTTGCAGAAAGTATCGACATTAGTTTTGGAATTGATAGTATCGAACAATGCCAGATGATTGAAGAAGCCTTTGAAAACGCAAACAAAAAAGCTCAAGTTTTAGTAGAAATTGAAGTTGGTGAAAATCGTTCAGGAATAATAGAAGAAAAAGATTTTTCCCAACTATTAGATTATTTAAAAACCGCAAAAAATATAAACTTAAAAGGACTCTTTTCCCACGATGGACATTCATATAAAGGAGAAACCATTGAGGAAGTCAGAAAAATTCATCTAGAATCCCAAGAGCGAACTTTAAAATTTGCACAAATTGCAAAAGATTCTGGATTGAATTTAGAAACCATATCCATAGGTTCTACTCCATCTTTAATAAATGATTTTCCAATTTTAGATGGTATTACAGAAATTAGACCTGGCACATATATTTTTATGGACGCTGGCCAAGGATTGGGATATGGATCTTTTGAAATGAATGCTGCTAGCATTTTGACCACAGTAATTTCAAAACCCACAAAAGAAAGAGTTATTACAGATGTAGGCGCCAAAGGCTTGACAATGCAAAAAAGAACTAAGGGTATCACCACTACAAAAGGTTTAGGGCTTATAAAAGGATTCCCTAATTCTCATATAGATAGCGTCTTTGACGAACACGCCATTATATATGACGAAGAAATTAGAAATTTCGTAAAAGTTGGAGACACTTTAGAAATAATTCCCAATCACATATGCCCTGTAGTTAATTTATATGATGAAGCTTACTTTGTAAGAGATGGAGAAGTGGTAGAAGTAGTAAAAATTGAATGTCGGGGAAAAATGAAATAGAAAGCATAGAAAAGTTCTTTGCTACAGATTGATGACAAACATTTTTTAATGCCAGAATATCATTCTTTTTCGAGCGTTTATGACCCAAGGGTACTCGAATGGAAAATAATTTAGGGGGAGATTATGGATAGGATAATATCTAATTTAATATTGTATGGAAAAAATGAAAACGCCAATATACTTAGAGATTTACGGGATTTATATGGTGAATTTCGCTTAGCAAATATTAGCAATGAAGAAATTCGCCAAAAATTATCTAATATTGTAAAGAATCTTTTGGAAATCTCCACTGATTATGGATTTGAAGAAAATCTTTGGCAGTCCTATTTGACATATGTTTTAATCACTGACGAAAACCCCTTTACACTAGTCACTGAGAGAAAAGGATTTGAAAGGGGAAGCGTGGAGAAAATTGTTAAAAATGATTTGAATGCTTTCTACAAATTATTCTACTACGATTTTTCTACACTAGAAAACACTATAGGGACTAATTTTTTTGAGATTCTAACTAATTATACTTCAATACAAAAACCAGACAATATTTACAATAAACCCATTAGTCTAAAAGTTTCTGAATTACGAAGAAAACTAACAGAAGCTAACAATGTGGATAAATTCTTTAGCTTGGTAAATGAATTTTATAAAAATATTGGCGTAGGGAAAATTGCACTTAATCCCACTTTTAGAATAGAAACAAATGGCAATGATGTGGAGCTAATTCCCATAACCAATATGATAGACGTAAGATTTGAAAATTTGATTGGATATGAAAGTCAAAAAGCTGAATTAATTGAAAATACACAGTTTTTTGTAGATGGAAAATCAGCCAACAACGTACTTTTATATGGAGATAGTGGTACTGGAAAATCCACAAGCATAAAGGCTACCATAAATGAGTTTTACAAAGACGGCCTTAGAATGATAGAAATATACAAACACCAGCTAGAATATTTGGCAAAAGTTATTGGAAAAATTAAAAATAGAAATTACAAATTTATTATTTATATGGACGATTTATCCTTTGAAGAATTCGAAACAGACTATAAATATCTTAAGTCCATTATAGAAGGAGGACTAGAGTCCAAACCTAGTAATGTCTTAATCTACGCCACTTCTAATCGTAGGCATTTAATAAAAGAAACTTGGAGTGATAGAGATGACATGGAAATCGATGGAGAAATCCACAAATCTGACAATCTAGAAGAAAAACTTTCCCTATCTAGCCGTTTTGGAATTACCATTGGATACTTTAAACCATTACAAAAAGGTTATCTGGAAATAGTAAGAGGACTAGCTGAGAGAAATAATATCTCTATGGATGTAGAAGAACTAGAAGCCGAGGCTATAAAATGGGAACGCCACAATGGCGGAAGAAGCGGAAGAACAGCAGAGCAATTTATCAGATATTTAAAAAGCAAAAATTAATTTATATCAAAAAATGGTTAGTGTGAAATAGTTTGTGTATCGACTTATCCTGATTAAGATAGGTCGATACTTTTTTATATTGACTTCAAATCAAATAAATATTTTCACATTATAAAACTCCCCAAATCTATATCCAGATTCAGGGAGTTTGTAAAAATACTGCCTCGTTTTATTATATAATTATCTCACATTATAATATTGTTCTGCCCAAGTTTCATCTCCACGGTCAACTGTAAATTTCTTAAATTGTCCGTTTTTTGCATACAATTCAAATACATATTTAACTCCTCTATTAAAGGCTTCCCCTTGGTAAATAGTTTCGTCGCCATCGTATTTAAAGTCTATCTTTTGAACAAAAGAATTATTTTGCCCAGTTTCGGAAATTACTTTTGCAGCTGCCTGGTCCATTGTGATAAAAGAAGAAAGTTCATGAGCAAAATCATCCCATTTATTATCGTTTCCAATATCCCATTTTTTAATTTCTTTAGTTCTAGCATTAATTTCAAATACTACTTTGTAACCATCTTTTAGCGCTTCACCTTTATACAAAGGATTGGTTTCGTCATAAGTGTATTCAATTTTTTCTACTATGCCGCCAAATCTATCAATTACCATTTTTCTAGCTTCATAAGCTGATAGTCTTTCACCTGTTGAAGGTGCTGGTGCTGGTGTTGGAGTTTGAGGAGCACTAGGTTTATTGTATCCGTCTCCAATTACTACCGTCCAATTATTTTGGTCCCAGTCTACATTTCTTCCGAAGCGTTCAGCCACATCTCTAACTGGCACAAAAGTTCTAGAATTTTTTAGTTGAGGTTCTTTATTTAAATAAGTGTTTTTACCATTGTGAGTTGCATTTCTAGAACCAATAACCATTTGTATTCTCTCTGGTCCATTGGTCAAAACTACAGTTCTAGAGCTTTCGATCCACTCTACATTATAACCTAAAGCTTCTGCTACAAATCTTATAGGCACCAAAGTTCTGCTATCTTCAATATATGGTTTTGCATCTGTAGTTACATATTTTCCATCTACCCATAATTTTATATCGTCATCTGCTTTTGCTACATTTGGCAAAATCATAATTACCATTAGTAAAGCAATTCCTATTATTCCTAGCTTTTTCATAATATACCTCTTCTCATTATTTTTTGTTACTATATATATAACCATTTTGGAATCCAAAATATTGCATCCAGTAAAATAATTTATAATACAAAAAAGGAATAGCAGTTATTGCTATTCCTGAGACTCTTGACAAAGGTCTCCATATCATTCTTTTTCGAGTACCCTCGGGCCGGCGGGCCATATACGCTCGAAAAAGAATGATATTCCGACCTTAATAAAGGGTTTGTCATCGTTCTAGGAATAGCAGTCATTGCTATTCCTGAGATTTAGTATATAAATTTATTCCACCATTTATAATTTTGAAAATGGGGACTGTCTTTTACTCGCCAATAGTGTCCTGATTCTAGTCCTACTTCTCTGCCGATTTCTGCACATCTTTCAAAAAATTCCAAGTCTCCATAGGGATCATCTCCTGCTTTTGCTATGTCAAAAGCCCGTCTTCTGGTATGCATAGAATTTTCTGTCCAAGTCACTCTAGGTCCATCGGTATCTCTACCTTGGGCATAAAGCTCATCTTGTCGTCTTTGGGTTCTGTAAGTTTCTGTTATCTTAACATTTAAACCTTCTTCTTCACATCTTCTCAAAAATTCCAAGGCTAATTTTTTTGTATCTGGAGTGAGCTGATTTAAATCACTTATGACGCCTTGTCCTGATACCCTAGGATAATTTCTCTTTGCTATTTCATTTCGAATGGTTATCCCTAAAAATATCAAACCAAATAAAAGTCCCAATAAAACGCTACGCTTAATTATTCTTTTCATTTTAACAATTGCAGGCTTTTTATAAATTCGCCTAGTTTCTAACATCAGCTCCTCCTTTTATTCTAATTAAACTACATTTTTATACAAACCCAGGACACGTCATCTACAAGGAATTACTAATTAAATCTAATAGTTGTTTTAAATAAATCCCCGTCTATATCTATCTCAAAACTTCCACCTTGGACTTCGGTTAGGGATTTCGCTATGGATAATCCTAGTCCTGAACCTTCTGTAGTTCTCGAAGCATCTCCTCTGGTAAATCTTTCCATTAACTCATCAGTGGAGATATTTAGTGGATATTTGGAAATATTTTTTATAATTAATTCCACTCCATCATTTTCAAATAAATCTACATAAACTCTCGTGTTTTCTAGGGAATACTTATAAATATTGGAAAGTAAATTTTCTAATATTCTAGAAGTCTGAGTCCCGTCTAATTCGATAATTACTGGAGTTTCAGGTCTATTTAAATTAGCAGTTATATTTTTTTCTGTAAGCTTGTCTTCCCATTCTCCGTAAATTTGCTCTACTAATTGT